>JAGLSY010000254.1 GCA_023135545.1 Thermoplasmata archaeon
GAGTTCTGTGAGTTCCGCCTGAAAAATGCTGGTAGCTTTGAGTTTGGGTTTTCCGGGTGCCGAGCGTACTTAGCAAAACTCAAGGAACTCAAGGGTACATAACTCAGCAATTAGAACTCATGAGTACATACCTCAACAATACGAACTCAGTCTCATATCGAGTATGAATACATGTATAATCTTTATATGGGAAAAGGTATTAGCCGGTGAGGGCCCAAGGCTAAAGCCTGGGTACCCTTGCTGTTATCTGGAACAACAGCAAGAATCAAGCCCTTACATAATTTGCACCAACGCCAACAGTTTGATGGCTGTCGCCCCGTATCCACAAATCTGAAGATTGGGGCGAGGTGCAAATTCAGTAACTCTGCCACAGGTGAATGAACATGGTTGAATTCAAAGCAAATATATCGGACCCCAAAACAGGAAAATCCTATCAAAAGGTGATAGAAGGTCATCAAGCCAGCTCGCTTCTCGGAAAGAAGATAGGAGATACCGTCGACGGTATCTTCATGGAGATGCCTGGCTACAAACTGGATATCACCGGTGGTAGTGACAAAGACGGTTTTTGCATGAGAAAGGACCTGCCAGGACCGCGCAGGAAGAAGCTCCTCGTATCAAAGGGCATCGGTTTCAATCCCCACAAGGACGGTGAGAGAAGGAGAAAAAATTACAGGGGAGATACCATCTCTCCGGACATCGTCCAGCTCAACCTCAAAATAAGCAGAAGGGGACCGAAGAAAGTAGAAGAACTGCTGGGTGCCCCCACAGAGGAGAAAAAATGAGTAAGAAACAGCCTGAAGTAAACATAGGCATGATCGGCCATGTGGACCATGGCAAGACCACCCTGACAAAAACCCTTACAGACCAGTGGACAGACAGGCATTCTGAAGAGATCAAGCGCGGAATTTCTATTAAATTGGGATATGCCGACGCATCCGTCTACAAGTGCCCGGACTGCCCGGAAGGGGAGAACTACACGGTTGAAAAAAAGTGCCCTGGCTGCGGTGGAGCCGCCGAGTTAGAGAGAACGATTTCATTTGTGGATGCCCCGGGTCACGAAACCCTGATGGCAACGATGCTTTCGGGAGCGGCAATCATGAATGGGGCCCTGCTTCTAATCGCGGCCAACGAGACCTGTCCCCAGCCACAGACCAAGGAGCATCTGATGGCCCTGACAATTTCAGGTGTTGAAAACATCATCATAGTCCAGAACAAGATCGACCTGGTCTCCGAGGAGGAGGCCATGAAGAATTACGAGGAGATCAAGGAGTTTGTGAAAGGCTCCATTGCCGAGGACGCGCCCATAATCCCCATCTGCGCCCACAAGGAAGTCAACATCGGCTATCTGCTGGATGCCATTCAAAATCACATTCCATCACTGGAGTTGAAGGAGAACTTGCCGCCCAGAATGTTCGTGGCCAGGTCATTCGATGTCAATAACCCGGGCAACGGGCCCGAAGATCTCATAGGAGGCGTGGTAGGCGGAACCCTGATACAGGGCGTCTTCAAGAACGGAGAGGAGATAGAGATATCCCCCGGCCTGAAATTCGAGGTCAAGGGTCAACAGGAGCAAGAATGGTCCACGATAACCACGACAATCACCTCACTCCACGCCGGCGGCCAGAAGCACAAGGAGGTAAAACAGGGCGGCCTCATAGCTGTCGGAACCATGCTGGACCCCAACATCACCAAATCGGATTCATTGATAGGCAGGGTGGTGGGAAAACCGGGGACGCTGCCAGACGTGCTCCACTCTTTTTCAATGAAGGTCAACCTTATGGACAGGGTGGTCGGCTCCGAAAAGGAGCTGGAAGTTGAAAATCTGAAGACCAGTGAGCCCCTGATGCTGAACGTGGGAACAAGCACCACAGTTGGAGTGGTATCCAGCGCCAGGAAAGATGTGGCCGATGTCAAGCTGAAAATACCGGTCTGCGCCGAGAAGGGGCAGAGAGTGGCCATCAGCAGGCGGATATCCAGCAAGTGGCGGTTGATAGGGTATGGTATAATCACATGAGAACCGTAATCGCGGATTCCAATGCCCTGCTCATGCCTTTTAAAACTTCCATCAACTTGGATTCGGAGCTTAGAAGACTTTTGGGAACTTGCAGGATCGTCGTGCCGGCCCCCATCATAGGCGAGCTGAAGAAACTGGAAAAGACCTTGCCACATGCAAAATCGGCCCTCAGGCTGGCCAGGACCAAGGATATTGTCGAAACAGAGGCGCAGGGCGACAGGGCGGTAATCGAGGCTGCCGAGATGATTGAGGGCGGCATAATTCTTACAAACGACAAGGAATTGATAGGGCTGGCCCTGAGGAAGGGGATTCCGATTATAAGGCTGGTCGGCGGGAACAGATTGGAACTTACAGACTATAAGAACGGGTAAAGCCAGAAGTCTGAAAGTTCCAATAAGCCCTTTCTAGGAAGATTGAATATCCCCGTCCTGCAGGCGGGATAGGTTTGTTATGTGGGGTGTGGATAAGGACCCCGCCGGAAGCCTTTTCTTTTATTGATTTCTGCGCTGGCTCACCCTCCTGC
>JAGLSY010000255.1 GCA_023135545.1 Thermoplasmata archaeon
TCACTGGTCATCGTGCTGGCTATGGTCTTTTCAGGCTTTGCCGCAATAATGCCGATGGTTGGTGCTGTGATTGTTAATGTCGATAACGACAGGAACATATGGATTGACGCAGAAACTCTGGACAGCCAGACCATCTACGTTGGTGACGAGGATGTTACATTCAACATAGATGTAGAGAATAATATTGGACCCATGCCAGATGCTACTGATGATAGCTGGATAGAGAACGCCGAACTGGAAATAAGCACGACGGTCTATGATGAAGATGGGAACAGTGTACTAACTCCGATAAAGGAATGGGACATCAGGGTTTCCACTGGACAAGACGGAAGGATACAAGATAACGGCGCGAATGAGGATTATGATGGCTTCCGTTTCGACGTGAAAGAAGATGCAGTTCCAGGAAGGTATTCTTTCGAGGTCAGACTTACCTACGAGAATGAAACTTTCGATGGCCCCTTCTATTACACAGCCACAATCCTCTTCGACATCGATGCAAGGGGAGATGTGGGTGATCTACCATACAATGACATACTAACTCCAGGAGACCAGAACAAGGATGTGCGTGTTCAAGTGTATCTTCATGAATATGTAACAGACATTTACCTTAGGATCACGAGGCCAGACACAGACTTCACATGGTTCGGAACAACATCTACAACTTCCTCGTCATACGTTGATGGCGAGAGCGGCTGGTGGTATCCGACTTACATAATATCCGTGTCCTCAATCAAAGATGCTGGAACATACACCGGGACCTATGTTCTGGAGTACACGATAAATGAGGGGGAAGATGACGAGGTAAGATGCACTGAAACAGGTGATATCGACTTCCTGGTCGGCCACCTGGCCATGTTGAGTGCAAGCTCCACAACAACCACCATCGCACAGGGCACATCCATGGTTACCATGAGCCTGACCTTCACCAACACCGGAACCGTTGACCTGTATTCCATAATGGTATGGCTGGATATCTACAATGATGCCTTCTCCTTCATGCCCCTTGACCACTGGGAAGATAATGAGGCGATAGGCTTCAGCGAGGCCGAGCTGGGTGACGTTGCGGTGGGAGATAGCGCCACAATAAGCATGGATGTCGGGATTAACCTTTACATCCCCGAGGGAAACCATAAGATAATGTTCGCCTTCGATGGCTATTATTATGATCCTGATTCCCAGACATACAAAGAATTGGAAACCTGGTGGACCCAGGCAGCTTCCTTAACACCTGCCGAATACAAAGTGATGATGGACGGCACAACCTTCACCATTGACCCTGACACCAGTTCTGTTGAGGCTACATACATCATGGTGGCTGTCACAGACACGGCAATTGACATCAGGATAACGAGCGGCGCCTCGCTTTCACTGGCTAGACAGCTGGTGGACAACAGGCTGGACCTCGAAGTCGAGAACTATGGAAACATAGACTATGACAATGTCATATTCAGGATTGAGACAAACAGCGCAACCTCGCCTTTCCTCAACGTCGTTGATCCAGAAGCACTCTTCTCCGAGGAGGCTATCGTTGGAACCTTGGATGCAGGAAACTGGGCATACCCGACGATGCGTGTGACACTGGTAGCCGGAACGGATGCCGGAGTTCATCTGGTCCCGATAACAATGACGGCAGTCAACAGCGACATGGGCGAGTCCATAACGGTCACGCTCAATGCCAGGGTAACCATATCTGGTGTAGGCCCGAAACTGGAGATAACAGAGGTTTCCCCGGAATCGATCAAGAAGGGAGCCGACTTCACCTTGACACTGACCATAACAAACAACGGTGACGACACGGCCAGGAACGTGATGTTGACAATGCCATACGCCGGCGCAAGCGGCCTGGCAGGTCTGTACCTTACCGAAGAGCCGAACGACATAAACGGTGACCTGACCGCGCCAACCGCCGATGCCTTGCCGATATTCATTGAGGATATCGCACCAGGCCAGAGCGTGGAAGTTGAGGTGGAAATGAAGTCCAACAAGGACATGTCCAGCGGTCATGTCTATGTGATATACTTCTCCACCAGCTACGCGGATTCATTCAGCGACGGCCACGATGTCAGCCATATAGTTTCCCTGAAGTCCAGCGGATTGGGCGGTTCGACAGTGGGAATGTTCTACTATGCCTTGATAATCCTGATACTGGTAGCAGCTCTCTTCCTGATAACCTACACGGTCATCTACGCGAAGAAGTACAAGAAGGAAAACCCGAAGGGCGGCAAGGTGGAAACCGAGACAACCACCTACACGCCTCCTCCGGAACCACCGACACCTGTCCAGGAAGCACCAATCCAGGAAACACCAATCCAGGAAACATACGAGGAGCCACCACCGGCTCCCCCGATGGAGTAGACTAGACTGGTAGTGAACAGGAAAGCAAAGAATTCGAGCGCCTTCGGGCGCTCGACCCTTTCAATTTTTTGGTATTTTGTGTTGAAATATCTGAATGTGATGAATATTATACCCTCCTTCCACCCCCACCACACTGGGTAATGTTGTAACCCATGCTACCCAATACTGGGACCCACGCTGTGCAATTATCATCGAGCGTCCCGAGCAGGTAGGGGAGGGCCAGCGCAGGGACATGAGGTTAGGGGAGGATAAAGGTAAGCAGAACTCAACAACATGCCCCGCCCAAGCCAGCTTGCTGGCTCTGGGTTGCGTAGCCTTTCATTCTTATTTGCCAGGCGGAGCAATCGCGATAAAAGCAGAGACGGGGTTGTGATATTGATGTGATAGCGAGTGACAGCGATGTCCCATCAAAAAGATATCCTCCTCGCTCTAATTGCGAGGAGTACAAATCAAGCCCCGTCCGAAGGGCGGGGTCCTTATCCTCACCCCACATAACAAACCTATTTGCCTCTAGGGCATGGGTGTTCAAAAACATATAATAATAAAAGGGAACCAGGCGGTTTTATCCGCCTGGCATTCGTGCCTTTATGTTTTTCTTCAGGTTGTTTAGAACGTATATCCTTCGGGCAGGTCCGCCTCTTGGGTTCCTTCCGCAACCCAGAGCATGTCGGTTATGATGTAGTCCGGGCTCTTGGTCTTGAAGATGGGTACAACTTTCATTCCCATCCTTGGCTCGCCGCGTATGAGGGCGCCCATGAGGATGGTGCAAACACCTTCGAACTCAACATTCACGAATTTTATCGGGGTTGGCAGTGAGTTGAAGGCACCGGTCCTCTCGGTTGTCATGAAGGAATAGACCGTGGCATTGGCCTTGGCCTTGTCGGTTATGTCCACCACCGTGTTTTTCATGAGGCAGTCCGGGCAGTGTATCCTGAAAGGCATGTAGATGGAGCCGGTTGTTTCGCAGTTTGGGTTGTCGCAGCGTGATGCCACAAGCTTTCCCTCGGCCATGCTGGCGAAGAAAATCGCCTCGCCGCCGTAGGAGTGTATGTGAACAATATCCCTCGGATTGGTAATGCCCAGCAATTTTCCGGTTTCGTCCCGGATGGGTGTGTTGGGTGCTGGATAGTGGAATTTACCGCTCGGCTTGTAGCGGCCGTTGACCACCTTCACTGTTCCCTGATCTTCTTTGTTGCAACTCATTAAAACATCCCCCCTGGAAGCGTGTGTTTCGGGTCCTGAACAATCGTGCAGGTCACGTGGGAACCGACACCGGCGTGGCTTATTGCCAGACCGCGCTTGGCACCCTCGACCTGAAGGTTCTGCCAGTCTGCCGGTTTCTCCCTGCCGAACTTCTTCCATTTCTCCTCGTCGCCGTGCATCTCGCCCCATCTGTTCCAAATGTGCTGGCCGACCTCGATCACCTGCATTATGCCAGTCGCGCCCACAGCATGCATGCATCCGATCAAGCCGCCGCTCAGGTTGGCCGGTAATTTACCGGGCTGGCCGGTGTTTGGATTGGTATGATAACAATCCCCGGATTCGACATAGGTTCTTCCCTCTCCGTACGGGCGGATGCCGATATCCTCGTATGACTGGATATCGCTGATTGTGAAGGCGTCATGAAGTTCCACAAGGTCCAGGTCCTCGGTCGGGTCCTTTATGCCGGTCATCCTGTAGGCATAGTAGGCGGCCATTCTTGCAGCCAGGAATCCGGTGAAGCCGGGATACCTGTCGCCTCCAGGGAATCTCTGGCCCAGGTCAGCGTACTGGTCCGGCCTTTCATTTGGCAGAAGCGGAATTTCCATGTCCCTTCTATCTGCAACTCTGAGGGTGTGGCTTCCAGCAGATACATCAATTCTCAGCGGTTTGTCAGTCATTTCATAAGCAGTTTTCTCGTCAGCCAGGATACCGCATGCCGCTCCGACACTCATCAGGCAGCAGTCCAATGCCAGAAGAGGGTAGGCCACCACCGGCGAGTTCAGAACATCATCGACTGTAATCTTCATCGGGCCCTGGGCATGAGGGTTCATGCGCGCATAGCCCCTGTTCTTGACCGCAATGTCTGCCAGTGTCTTTCTGAAGGATTCCTCCTCCTTTCCGAAGACCTGCCAGTATTTCTGGGCCATGACGGCATAGTAACCAGTGTAAATGTGCCCCATCGGCGTTTCCCAGTCCTTGTCCGCGGCGCAGGAGATGTAGTTATTTCCTTCATCTGTTGGAACCTCATCCATCCTTTCCCAGCCCATGGCCAGTACACAGTCCGAGTATCCGGATGCCACCGTTTTGTAGGCCTCCCAGAGGGTAGAGCCGCCGGTCGCCCCGCCGGTCTTTATCCCTATGTTTCCGAGAGGGTCCAGTCCAAGCCGGTCGTGTATCACCGACTCGCCAAGCAACTGGTCTCCGAAATGGTCGGCGAAGTGGCCGTAGTAACAGGTGTGAATGTATTTCTTCAACTGGGCCGGTGTCATATTAATGAACTCGGCCGCCTCGGTCATTGCGTCTATCACCAGCTCCTCGGTTCTCTTGTCCGGGAAGGCCCGTGCGAATTTGGACATTCCTCCTGTGACCAGATATACCGGGCGCTGCATCTTCGGCGTCTTCAGCTGTTTGTCGCTAAAAGTTATCATTGTATTTTCCTCCGATAAGTTATCCGGAACCCTCTGGCCGTCGTAGAACTCCTTCAAATTCTACCCCGAAACCGCGAATAGCTCCACTTAACTCCCTTGGCACCGGCTATCACGAAAATATGATAAAATAGTTTCGCTCAACTTTACTGCAAAAAGGCAGAGAACGCTCTGTCTTTTAAGTCAGAGTTCGAATCAAACATTTAGCGTGATAAGTTTTTGGACTCATGTTTGCTTTTGTAGTCGCGTTGGATTGCTATCAATATACGCAACTACAAATCGGCCTACCAGTAACAAGAATACCGCCGTATGCCCATCATTAATATTTTACTGGCCGCAGATATTTAACCTCTGCGCATTCGGGCATATGGTCTTTAGATGAGAACTTCCAGGCCCGGTATGAAAATAGTTCCTTTAGGGCCTGGTAGTTTACATCATTGCTGAGGTGGGTCGGGAAGGCCTATGGTGGTGTTCAAGTGGGTGTTTAATAAGGAAACTTTAAATAACATACCTATAATTATATCCATAGTATCTCAAAATAATCTATATATCTATTAGAAGCACTAGACTATATAGAAATAATGAAATATGGGAACAACAAAAGATTTAGGAGAACAGTATAAATATTTCATAAAACTATTGATGTCCTATAATTACATGGAAAAGGGGTTACATGAAATCAAGGGGAGTAGAAAGGAGCAGCTGGGCAGGCGGATATTACAAGGTAATGGCATCAGCCATATCCATATCCCTGCTCTTATCCAGCCTGTTCATGTCCTCCGATTTCAACACGGTACTTGCCAAGGATGACCCGGTATCACCACAGAGCGTGATAACTTACACATATGCCGGAGTGACCCAGGACGGAGCTCATGATGCCTACTTCTGCGATGTGGACATCATGCCGCCAGTCGGCCTCAACCTCAATTCCATGACCGAATTTTCAGATACCCAGTATGCTCTGGTGACCACATCGGACAATCTCAGGGCTGCATCATTCGACCCGGGATTAGGGGACGAGATTTTCGTATGGAGCGACATACACATAAACGAGAGCCCAGACACCATAACCGAGATAGTCATGACATTCGAGGGCCAGGTAATGTTCGGCATGGAATTCCAGTTGTGGGTCTACAACCGTCAAATATGGACCTGGGAGCAGTTGGGCCTGGGTGTTCCGCTTGCTCCAAACACCGATGTGACCATCATGCGCACGATTTCGGCCAGCTTATCTGACTACGTGCAGGACGGAGTCCTCTCCTGGGGTTGCTACAACACCTTCAACGGAGACATCACCAGCGTCGACCGCATGGAGGTCCAGATAACCACCACGGGCGGCTTTCAGCTGGATGTGATAAGCCCTGATGGCGGAGAAAACTGGATGGGCGGTTCGAACCAGAAAATTGAGTGGTTCTCGACAGATGTGGATAAATATTTCATCAACAACGAAACATTGGTGGGCCCCACCTCTGGAGGAGAGACCGGTCCCTATTTCACAGCCAACGTGCCAGTTGTTTTCCATGTCCTTTTTCTATTCGAAACCGGTATAGGCTGGTATGGTATGGTAGAGGGCATTGATTACACATTCGATAATGCGCTGGGCATGGTTGACCTGAGCCTCTGGGGCCCCATGGGCGCCAACCAGTATCTTCATATATTTTACGATTACACGATATCGACATCTATCTCGATTGATATCTATTACACGATGAACAACGGTGTCAATTGGACCTTGATAACGAGTGGAGAAACCAACGATGGAGAGTATGACTGGCTAGTACCAATGGACACCTCGGACCAGTGCCTTGTGCGCATCGAAGCCACAGACGGTTACACCAATGAGTTAATTGATGTGAGCGAAGATTTATTCACCATAGATTCCACATCTCCTTTCGTCAAGGTCAACATACCCGACGGCGGTGAGACCTTTGGTGCTGGTTCCCTGGAAAACATAACCTGGACTGTTTGGGACAATTACATAGCACCGCCCAACATGATAGATATCTACTATTCAACCAACAACGGCACCGACTGGATACTTATCTCGGCAGGCGAGTTCAATGACGGGCATTTCTCGTGGAACGTACCATACATCGCCAGTGATGAATGCCTGATAAGGGTCAATGGCTCGGATATGGCCGGCAATCCCAACTCAGATGTCAGCAACAGTGTGTTCACCATAACTATCACCCTCCCCCTGGTTCATGTTATCACGCCGAACAGTGGCGAGATATGGATGGGCGGAAGCCAGCAGATCATCGAATGGTCAGCCAGCAGCGAAACAGGCCTTATGCCTGACCCCATATCCATCTATTATTCGATAAACAACGGGATAAACTGGACTGTGGTTGCCACCAATGAATCGAATGACGGCCAGTATCTTTGGACATTGCCTTTTGCCACATCAGACGAATGTCTGGTTATGGTGATAGCCTATGACACATTTGGTGGCAATAGCTCGGATTTATCGAATATGACATTCACCATAGATTCAACCCTTCCCTTCGTGAAGGTCAACCTCCCGAATGGCGGCGAGGTATTCAAAGGCGGCACCCAGACCAATATCACCTGGACCATGTGGGACAATTATGCCTCACCTCCCAGCACCATCTACATATATTACTCTCTCAACAACGGGGCAGACTGGACATTGATTTCTGCCAACGAGTTCAATGACGGCCACTATCTATGGGACATGCTATTTGTCACCTCTCAGGAATGCTTGATCCGCATCAACGGCACGGATACGGTAGGCAACCCGAACTCAGATGTCAGCGATAACGTGTTCACCATAGATTCTATTCTGCCCATTGTTACAGTCCAGTCACCTAACGGCGGCGAAGCCTTGCAGGGCGGTTCGACCTTTTTCATAAACTGGACATCCTCGGATAACTACGGTCTTGCCGCCAACAATGTTTCTATTTACTACTCCATAAACGGAGGTTTGGGCTGGGACGTGGTGGCCACCGGAGAGGCTGATGACGGTTCCTACCTCTGGACCGTGCCCTTCGAGGACAGCCAGGATTGTATGGTGAAGGTTCTTGTCCGCGACATGGCCGGCAACGAGAACGAGGATGTTAGCGATGGCTTTTTCACCATTGATTCCACCCCACCAACGGTCTGGGTAATAAGCCCGGACGGCGGCGAGTTGTGGTCCGGCAACGACATACACCAGATACAGTGGAATGCCTATGATAACTTCAATCTGTCCGCCAATCCTGTTTCCCTCTATTACTCTCTGGACAACGGCGGCAACTGGACACTGATAGCAGAAAATGAAGCCAACGATGGCTCATATGACTGGCTCACGCCCCTCTCAAACTCCACCGAGTGCCTGATAATGATAACCGTGGTGGACGAGGTTGGAAACAATGCCAGCGACACAAGCAACGGCACATTCACCTTCAACTCCTCACCCCCCGAAGTGATTGTATTCAGCCCGGATGGCGGCGAGATATTAAATGGGGGCGGCCAGCATCTTATCGAATGGTCGGCCTTCGATGATATCGGCCTTGCGCCCAACCCCATATCCATCTATTATTCCATCAACAACGGTGTAAACTGGACTGTGATTGCCGCCAACGAGCCTAACGACGGCCAGTATTTATGGTCAATACCCTATGAAACCTCGGACGCGTGCCGGGTGAAGGTTGTGGCTACCGACATATCTGGCGGCGATGGATGGGATATGTCGAATGATACCTTTACCATAGATTCAACCCTTCCCTTCGTGAAGGTCAACCTCCCGAATGGCGGCGAGGTATTCAAAGGCGGCACCCAGACCAATATCACCTGGACCATGTGGGACAACTTCGGGGCTCCAATGAACACGATTGACATTTATTATTCGCTCAACAACGGAGCAGACTGGACATTGATTTCTGCCAACGAGCTCAATGATGGCCACTATTTATGGGACATACCATTTGCCAATTCCGAGGATTGCCTTGTACGAATCAATGGAACAGACACTGCTGGCAATGTGAACACAGACCAGAGCGATGGCGTTTTCACGATAGATTCCACCGCACCTAATGTATTGGTTATATACCCGAATGGAAATGAGTTGTTGCGAGGCAACGATGTTTATGTCATTCAATGGTCAGCCAGTGATAATTTCGGACTGGCGGCAACACCCATAACCATGTATTATTCCCTCAACAATGGTGCCATTTGGACACTCATAGCTGGGAATGAGGCCAACGATGGCTCTTATGACTGGCTCACACCATTTTCCAACAGCACCCAGTGCCTAATCCAGATTGTAGCAGTTGATGAGGTGGGCTACACCACAAGCGATGAGAGCAATTTCACGTTCACCATAGACTCCAATGACCCCGCCTCTGTGGTAGACTCGATATCATCATACTGGCATAACACCGCGCCTCTAACACTAACCGCCACTGTGAGCGACAATATCGGTATCTCTTATGTTGAATTGTGGTACAGGTTTTCTGTTGACAATATCTCCTGGGGCGGCTGGGCCAACCAGTCTCTCGATGCTGCGTCCCCATGGTCTTGGAGTTTTGATTGGCCAACTGGTGAGGGATATTACGAATTCTACTCGAGAGCAAGAGATTTATCTGGAAATTATGAAGCAGCCCCAGTGAGTGCAGACACGTCAGCCGGTTATGATATTACATCACCAGTATCTAATTTTATTCAAGAAGGTCCATACTGGCATAACGATTTGCTAATTTTGTTAAACACCACCACATTCGATTCATTTAGTGGTGTCAATTTCGTCGAAGTATGGATAAGACATTCACTAAATAATTTGACATGGGGTGCTTGGAATCATACTTTTGATGTATTAGGCCCAACTTGGAACAACATTCCATACTGGTGGGCTGAAGGACCAGGTTATTACGAATTCTACACTAGGGCGATAGACAATGCAGGGAATTATGAATCTGCACCTGCCACAGCGGATGTGAAACACGCTTATGATCCTGATGGGCCGATTACTTCAGCTCTCACTATCGAGCCAAATCCGACAATAATTGACATCGACAACACGGCCTGGCTCAACGCAACAATCGGTAACATCACCTTCGGCTCGAACATTGTCCAGGCAGAATGGTACCTGCAAAATGGTTCTGCCCCCGGCATTCCGGACGGCTCGGCAAATCCAATGAATCCCGCAGACGGCCTCTGGGATGCACCAATGGAGAACATTACAGCCATGCTGGACATCAGCGGCTGGACAGACCTGGGTACATATGAATTATGGGTACATGGATTGGATGAGGCAGGAAACTGGGGCCCGTGGGTAAATGTTATTTTGATAAGGCAGTCCGGGGTTACCCAGCTTGCCATAATTCCACCATCCGTCACCATGACGGCAGGCAGTCAGATATCCTTCACCGTGCAAACTCAGAATGAAACAGGTTTCCCAGCCAATGTGGCAGAGGACACAATAATTTTCCTTACCACAAGCTCTGCAGCTGGTGAATTAAGGGAGATGGGTACAGCCAATATAATCGGCCAGGTCACAATACTGGCAGGCACGAATTCCGCCATCTTCGATTACTATGATACAGATGCGATGAACGGCCCATATACTCTGACAGCCAACTCGACCGGTCTTTCCAATGGAACTGCCCAGGTAACTGTGAATCCGGCAGTGATTGATAGTATTGTTGTCGATCCGGACCCGACCACCGTTGTAGT
>JAGLSY010000256.1 GCA_023135545.1 Thermoplasmata archaeon
TCGGATTCGTCAACGCGACCAATGGTACCGTAACTGGCTCAGCCATAGTCGATGTTATACCAGGCCCCCTGGACCACATTATTGTTACACCAGACCCGGTTGCCATGACCACAGATGATACCCAGCAGTTTGTTGCGGTGGGATATGACAGTTACAACAATGTTGTGGCTATATCTCCTACTTGGGAAATTACCGGAGGGGGAACCGTGAATGCCACAGGTTTCTTCGATGCCACCACTCCAGGCATATGGACGATTTACGCCAACGAAAGCGGCATATCTGACTCTGCCACCATCACCATAACTCACGGGGCGGCAGCAACCCTTATACTGGCTCCGGCCACAGCTACCATAACTTCTGACGAATATGTGATATACACGGCCACGGCCTACGATGATGACGGAAACGGATGGGATGTGACCAATGCCACCATCTTCACCGACAACGACCCGCTTGGCTACATGGATGACAACACATATCATGCTGGCCAGACAGGAACCTGGACCATCAACGGAACCTACGGCGCGGCAGAGGGTTTTGCCAGTGCGACAGTCAATCCAGGAACTGCGGCCTTCATCATGATAACCTGTCCTTCAATTACCGATGCTGGCGAGGTATTTAACGTAACCGTAACTGTATATGACGCGGAGGGCAATGTGAAAACCGATTATGTCGGAACAATTCATCTATCTTCCAGCGACCTATACCCAGCGACATTACCGCCGGACCATGTATTCACTCTCGGAGACGCTGGCTCCTACACCTTTGAGGGTCTTGTGCTTTACACGAGAGGGGTTCAGGATATAGTGGCTCTTGACACAATTATTCCGGCCTTGACCAACACAAGCCAGATCACGGTTCATGCTCCGGATATCCAAATAACCAAGGTATCGGTGTCCCATGCGGACCCGGGCGATGAGATCACATATACGATTTACTACAACAACTCCGGTGAGATTTCGGCGGCCTGGCTGTGGCTGAACGATACCCTACCGGCAGACGTTGATTTTGTCAGTGCGTCAGATGGGGGCGTCAATGTTGGCGGCATCGTGCAGTGGAGCTTCATCGATGTGCCTCCGGGAAGCAGGTCGGTCACCCTCACGGTGCGGGTAAAGGCAGGACTGGCTGACGGCACAATCATTGAAAACAATGTCAACTGCAACTACACGGCGGACAACGGCTTCAGGCTTGCAGAGGAGTTTGCCTGGTTCAATTTAACCGTCGCCGCCCCCGATATCACGGTCGAGAAGGTTGGCTATCTTGACACCATGACAGTAAACGATGAGATAATTTACACAATCTATTACAACAACACGGGAACTGGCACTGCCGGCTTTGTGTGGATAAACGACAGCCTTCCCTCCGGCGTGACATTCATGGGCGACACGGCCTCGAATCAGCCAGACTGGGCTTGGGAGGATGTCAGCAGCACTCCGTTACTTTACAGGTTCGAGAATGTCACCACCGGCCAGCACAGTTTCGAGATAAGAACAATGGTAGGCGTCTACGTGGAAAACGGAACCTACCTGACCAACTGGGCCTTCCTGAATTACACGGATGCCAACGGCAATTTGCTTGCCAGTTCTAATGATTCAAGCACTGTTCTTTACACTTATGCGGTTGCCAACACATCATTGACCTTCCCGCCCGGAACCCTGGTGGTTCCAATGGACGACAAGCAGCCCCAGCAACTGCCAGCTTACGGGCTATCATACTGGATGTCGGTTTACGGCCAGGAGGTTCATTGGGCTATACGGCAGGGCAAGAAGTACCAGGAATGGGATTTCAATGCCACAACCGATGATGATGGAAATCCATCTTCAACCGGCACGGTGGCCCCGAGAAGTTATGGCGGCGGAACCTTCTTACTGAAGGACCCGGACATGTCCACACCCCAGAACGAAGCCTGGGATACATATCAATTGATCCAGAGTGACTTGACTGCCCTCGGTCACGGGGAAATTTATGACGGCATCACAATCCACGAGCTTGCCGAGACCATAATCCTGAGGGCCAAGGACACCTGTTCCATCATCAAGCCAATCAGAATTGCGGTCCAGGACAGTACCAAGACGGATTGCGCCTACCTCTGGGACACTGGCCCCGGAAATGCCGGAATAGATGTCACCTTCCTCACCGATGGTGATGTGAGAGCAGGAGCCCTTATGACGCAATCGGAAATCGAATGCTCCCGGCGCCCTTTGTATGACTGGTATTTCATTGGAGAATGTAGCCCATCTGCGGATTACACCAGTAGCACGGCATACCCTCCAGAAGACACTTTCATACCGGAAATTATGCTCTTTGCCAACAAGACTGGCCATGTTCATTTTGAAGGAAGGTCGGCGACCATCAACACGAGGACAACCTGGTTCACCGAATCCACCCCCACCATATCCGAGGGAACTGTCGGAACCGGCAATAATTTCATTATCAACGATGAATGGACAGACCACCCATATGCCCAGACCTACGGAGCATTGTCCCTGGAAGGCTCGGGTTTCAAGGCCTGGGAGCATGACAATGACTGGAATGAGAATTTCCACTACTTGGGAATGTCCAACGAGAGCGACCCCGGCGGAACCGCCGTCTTTTACGATTATCCTGACATCTCAACCGGATACGCAGATAGCAGCCCGTACACCTACGAATATGATTATGTGTACACGTTCACCAACGCTGGTGGAGGCATAATCACATCCACCAGCGGCAAGACCAACCAGATACCAGGAAGGCGCCTTCTGATGGGCTCTGCCATGACCTCCTGCATTATTCCGACCTTCGACCACGAGACATCGCCCGAGAATATTCCAGCTGGTGTGGAATCCGAAGTAACGGTTTACGGCACCGTGGAAGGAGGCACCGTTCTTTACTGGGCCAACATCACGGACTACCTGTCGCCTAATGCCACTCTGGATTTGGATTCAATCGACATCAAGCCGCGCGGCGGTTACCTCTATGACGCACTCAACAACACACTGACCTTCAACCTGGCTTACATCGACCCCAGGCTGTATGATGACGGCGTGATATTCTCTTACAATGTGATATACAATGCCAGTGAGGAGATGACCGACACCCTTCTGACATCCACCCAATCATATAGGGATAACTGGGGGAAATACAACGTACTGGCCAAGAACTGCATATCCACCACTCTTGTGGGAATAATGAACCTGACAAAATCGGCAAACAAGGAAGTCATTCCGGTTGGCCAGGACACCACGGTCAGGCTGACGATCAAGGTCGAAAATTATCACCCAACAAAATCTTTGACCAACATCACAATAGAGGATATAATCGAGAACGGCACATGGGCGGCCAATGTTTCGACATCGGCAGGAACCTGGACATGGGATGCAACTACCCTTTATTGGAACATCAGCGAGCTGGGACCCCAGGCAGTGGCCGAGATATCCTTTGATGTGACTTTCAATCCTCTGGTTGAAGATACCTACCGGCTCAACAGCGGTGCCAACGGAACCGGTCTGTTATCTGGGATCCAGGAAAATGCCACCTCCAACGCGGTAACCGTGGAAGCTTCCACAGGCCCGATACTGGATTACACGTTATGGCCGGCCAAGACAACCTCCGAAACCCAGGAATGCCTGTTGAACATCACGAATATCGGAGCCGCCGGCGAATTCTACGATATATTCGGAGATGTTATAGACATTGATGTTCCAATACTGTGGGGCAGCCCTACAGATATCACCTATCCGGCAGGCTGGGACTACCGTTGGCTTGAAGGAACCCGAACCCTGAGATTCATCTACGACACCGGTGCGCATTTCAGTTGGCCAAGCGGCTTAACCCTCAACTTCGGATTCAATATTACCACACCATCAAGAACCGGAATTTACGATTTTGCCATTACTGGCTCAATACATTCCACTGGTGGCGACCCTTACATTTACGAGGACACACTTCAAATCGAGGTTGTCAAGGACCTGTACACCCAGGAACTGGTTATCGGCTGGAACTTTATCTCGATACCCATCATCCTGGAGAACACGACCATCATCTCGGTCCTCTCCTCAATTGACGGAAAATGGGATTACGCATTGTATTATGATTCCTCCGACCTATCAGACCACTGGAAGACCTATCACATATCGAGGCCGGCAATACTAAACGACCTGTGGAACATAGACCACACCATGGGCTTCTGGCTCAATGTTACCGAGGCGGCAACTCTGGAGATAAATGGCGGCCCAACCAACTCTGCAACTATAACTTTGAATGCCGGCTGGAACATGGTGGGCTACCCTGCGGTCAATGACACGGCCTACACGGTGGCAGACCTGAAGGCCGACACTGGCGCGACCATTGTCCAGGGCTTCAATGCCAGCCAACCTTACAACATCGAGATACTTCCGGATTCTTACGTTCTGAAGCGTGGGGAAGGTTATTGGATTAAGGTTGATTCTGCTACCACATGGACTGTTGACTGGTAGGATAAATTGAAAATAGATATTTTTGCTGGCAATTGTATCATGCCCTCCTTCCTCCCCCCACCATGCTATCACATCACTGTAACCCATGTTAGCCAATACTGGGACCCTTCGTTTTTGTGTGCTGGTATTGGATAGATTGGATAGGATTAGGTATTGTTAATATTAATGGGATTGTTGGTATTATATTTATTAAGGGCCTTGATTATCCTGGTGCGGAGGTCATCTTATGGGCCAAACCATGATAGAGAAGATAATGCAGAATCATTCTGATGAATCAGCCGAGCCAGGAAAGATAATCTGGATTGACATCGACGTGAGGTCAGCCAGGGATTTCGGGGGGGCTAATGTCGTCAAGAACATGAACACCTACTACCCCGGGGAGAAGGTCCACGACCGCTCCAAAACTTATTTCACCTTCGACTGCAACGTGCCGGCCAACACCATCGCGTACGCCAACAATCAGCATATTTGCAGGAAGTTCGCCAAGAAGCAGGACATCAGGGTTTACGATGTGGATGCAGGAATAGGCTCCCATGTCATGATCGAGGAAGGATTGCTGGCTCCCGGCGAAACCGGGGTCGGGACAGATTCCCATCTCAATATTCTGGGCGCGGTCGGGGCCTTTGGCCAGGGCATGGGCGACCAGGATATCGCCTTCGTTTTCAAGGCCGGCAAGACATGGTTCGAGGTTCCGCACACCGTCAGGGTGGATGTGGACGGCCAGCTTCCGGCAAACTGCAGTGCTCGAGACCTCACATTGAAGGCCGTGGGAACCATGGGGACCAAGATGGCTCTCGGCAAGGCCCAGGAGTTTTTCGGGCCCTCCATTGACGCTCTCAACCTATCTGGAAGAATAACACTGGCCTCCATGGCAACCGAGATGAGCGCCATAATTGCTCTTCTCCCACCCAATGAGGCTGTGTTGAGGGAATGCTCGGAGGCAAGGGGCGCACCCGTCCAAACTATCAAGCCAGATACCGATGCCATTTACTCCGATAACGTCAATATAGACATAAACGGCCTCAAGCCCCAGATTTCCAGGCCAGGAAAGCCCCATGACGTTGTGGATGTTGACACTCTGGGCGATGTCCAGGTTGATTCTGTCTTCATCGGTTCCTGCACCAACGGCAGGTACGAGGATATCAAGGCCGCGGCTCAGGTGGTCAAGGGCAAAAAACTCAAGCCAGGCCTTTTCGGCTCCGTGGTTCCTGCAACCCGCAGGGGCTATTCCAGACTCCTGAAAGAGGGCATAATCGAGATACTGGTGGATGCCGGTTTCCTCGTCTCCAATCCGGGCTGCGGCGGATGCGCATCCGGGCAGATTGGAATGACCGGCGAGGGCCAGGTTCAGGTTTCCACATCCAACAGGAATTTTGTAGGAAAACAGGGGGCTGGCCAGACTTATCTCGCTTCCCCTGAAACAGCCACGGCGTCGGCCATTCTGGGCCGCATAGCAACAGCCGAGGAGGTGGTTTGAATGAGATCACTATCGCTCCCCATTCAACTCAAAACCTCCAAATTTATGGAGTTTTTCCTATGACAACCTATACAGGACGCATCTGGCTAATACTCGAGGACGGCAACCTTATGGATGATATCGACACCGACATGATCTACCACAACAAGTATCTGGCAATAACCGACAAGTCGCAGATGGGCCAGTACACCTTTGACAATCTCAAGGGCTACGAGGACTTTGCCAAGAAGGCGCAGCCCGGTGATATCATTATCGTGGGCGGCAACTTCGGCTCCGGCTCGTCAAGGCAGCAGGCTGTCGATTGCTTTGACAATCTCGGCGTCATTTGCGTAATGGCTCAATCATACGGGGCCATTTACAAAAGGAACGCCATCAATTCAGGCTACCCCATTATCGTCATCAAAGAGCTGGACACCGGCGGTCTGGCAGACGGGGATGAAATCAGTATCGACACCGATTCCTGCACCATTGAAAAGGACGGCCTGGTCATAGGAAAGATCGAGCAGATGTCGAGTGTCCAGAAGGATATACTGGGTGCCGGCAACATATTCGAGTACGCCAAGGGACTGTAATGGAGATTACATGAGGTTTGCAACAGGGATTGTGACATGACCAATGGAATCCGATACAAAACGATCGACCACACGGCCGACATAGCCATAAAGGCCTATGGAAAAACACTGGCCGAGGCCTTCGGCAATGCCGCCTTCGGCATGTTCGACATAATTGCCGATATTTCTCAATTCAAACCGGTTGGGGAATTCCGGGTGGAGCTTGAAGCACCGGACCTGGAGCAGATGCTGGT
>JAGLSY010000257.1 GCA_023135545.1 Thermoplasmata archaeon
CACAGAGCCGAAGGTCCAGGCACGATGAAGATGCACATGTTCGATTCCATAATGAATGTCATGCCGGATGACGTGCGCAAGGGAGCAAAGGTCGATGTCCAGTAAGAATGAGATAAATTGGAATTTCTATTTCATCACCGACTCCAGCCTGACGAAACAGGATTGTCTGAAGGACGTGGAGGATGCGATAAAAGGGGGAGCCAGGGTCATCCAGTATCGGGAAGACCGTAGATCCGCCACAGATATGATGGCCGAGACAAGGATATTGGCTAATTTGTGCAAGAAGGCTGGTGTCCATCTTCTGGTAAATAACCATGTGGATATCGCGCTGGCTGTTGACGCTGATGGTGTTCATCTTGGACAGTCGGACATGCCCCTGGAGGATGCCAGGCAGACATTCCCCGATGGTATAATTGGGATATCCTGCCATACACTGGATGATGTTTCCGAGGCAGAGAGAAAGGGAGCGGATTACATCGCGGTCAGTCCCGTTTTCTTCACAACGACCAAGACCGACATCTCCAAGCCCCTGGGCCTTGACGGGGTAAGCCGGTTCAGGAAGGTCACCGACCTGCCGCTGGTCGCCATAGGAGGAATCAACCTTGATAATGTGCGGGACGTGGTGCTGGCAGGCGCGGATTCGGTATGCGCGATATCGGCCACGGTTGCCACAGACGATGTTGAAGCCAGTGTCAGGGAATTCGAGGAAGTTATCTATAAAGCCAAATTAGAAAGGAATTGAAACATCAACACCGCAACACCCCATTATTCATAGATTTTCGAGCAGGCCAGGCGAGTTTTCTTTTTTAGATGTGCAAGTACCCAGCATCTGTACACATCTATTTTGTCAAACTTGTTTGACTCGGGATTTGGAAACCTTGTTCTTTTGGAGCCTGGCCAGCGCAGAAAATCCTAAAAGAAAAGGCTTCCGAAGGCATAATTCTCCAGGCAAAAAAGGACCGTAAAATCTAGAACGCCTACTCCAAAATCTTGAATTCTTTGCCGCACTGGCATTTTATTTTATTGGCTCTTTCCAACTTCCGATGGCAAGCCGGGCATTCGGCCTTCTTGAAGAACTCGTCCAGCCAGGCCTCCCTGACATCATCAAGGGTTTCGTCCTCCAGTTTTTCGATGATAGCCAGCTGTCCAGGGTCATTGCCGGCAATCTGCCTCAAGACATCGATGTCCAGCTTCTTCCCTTTGGCCGAGCCCGAAGAGGAGGCCATTTTTTCCACGATCAGGGGAGCCAGAAATATTCCGGCGACGGCCCCGCCTACATGGGCGATGTGAGCCACTCCGTCCTCGACGGACATGAAGACCAGTACCGTTTCAATTACGAAGAGAAGGCCGACGGCAATCCACACCTGGACCCTCCTGAAGATCATGATGAAGAAGAGAGGTATGGGAAGGAGAATCTTGTCCTTCGGATACAGAATAAGCAATGCCCCGGCGATGCCGAATATCGCCCCGGATGCTCCCAGCAAGTACGTTTCTGCGTCCATGTGAAGCAGGTAAAAGCTGATGGTGGCCGCTATGCCGGTGGAGAAATAAATAATTCCCCAGTTCTTGGTGCCTATCCTTTCCTCCAGCGGAAGCCCGATTAGGTAGAGGATCAGGATGTTGCCGATGGCATGCATCCAGCCGGAGTGAATGAACATGGAGGTGATAAGGGTGGGCGCATATCTCAGGTCAAACAGCCTGGCCGGAACAAAAGCCAGACTCCTGTAGATATCCACAGCCCCCGCCTCGTTCATCTGGTTCATGACCACAAAAACAACGAAGATGATGAAATTGGCGATCACCATCATCTGGGAGAGGTAGGCCTTCTTGAAATAGGCATACAGCACCGCCGCGAGAATGACAGCCAGCACAAAAAGAAGATATATCATTTAGCTCAAACCTTTATCACTATCTCGAGGACATCACCCTCTCCGACTCCCAGGCTCTCCCTGAGATTATACTGGGCCAGCACCTCTATGACATCGTTGTGGTGGGACCTTTTCGGTATCACCACCGCACACTCGACATCCCTTATCTGGGCAGGAAGGCACGAGACCTTTCCGAAGCTCCGGCCGTCGGCCTCGAAGCTGTCTATCTCGATGAACAATGACCTGGGGACCAGTCCCAGCTTTTTTATTTCTTCTTCTCCCACCGTCAGGTTGAGCGTGCCTTCAAAGGGTGTGAATCCCAGGTTTTTCCTTAACTGCTTCTTGTACCTGGCGACATAATACTGTCCCTCGCCCAGTCCGGTTGAGATACTGCCCGTGATTGTGATCCTCTCGGCGGGCTTGAACAGCACCTGGTAATCGGCATATTCCCGATACAGGAGGTCGCTGCCTTTTTTGGTTATCTTGACCTTCTGGTGCCTGGTTCCCACCTTTCTCTCGAGCAATCCGTCATCCAGCAGGGCCAGGATGCGGTTGGAGGCGGTCTGCTGGCTCGTGTCCAGCAACTCGCCCAGTTCTGCCGAGGTTATGGTGACGAAGCCGTTGAGGGCTCCCTTGAGGCCGAGTATCTTCAGGGACCTGATTCTCTTGTCCATGGAAGCTGATATTAGAAGCACATGAATAATAGTTTGCTTGTAATTACCAAATTTTTTGTATATAAACTACCAGGCCATAAATGACCTGGAAGTTCACATTCCATAGGCCATATGCCCCTCTGCGCGGCGGTATAATCGCCGCGGCCATTTACTAACAATTGACGGGCATACGGCGGTCTCCTTGTTACTGCTGACCGATTCCTCTATGGCTTGAAAGCCAAAGCGTTCTCGGCCTATCGCAGTAATGGGCAATGGCAAATTGAATATTATCTCCTAGGTACGTTCCTTACCCGCCTTCCAGCCCCCTCCACACTGAGTAATGTTAGGACCCAAGCTAGCCAATACTGATATCCCACGCTGCGCAATTACCATCAAGCGTCCCGAGCAGGGGGTTGGCAAAGCCAAGGGCCAGCGGAGGGACGCAAGGGTGGGAAAGCATTATCCAACAAGGTAAATCTCTGTGGAACATAGCAGATATCATCAACATGCCCCGCCCAGGCCAGCTTGCTGGCCATGGGTTGCGCAGTCGTTCAATAACATTTGCTAGGCGGAGTCCTTATCTACACCCAGCTTAACAAACCTATGAACGAGCGAGCAGGTGAGGGCGAGTTT
>JAGLSY010000258.1 GCA_023135545.1 Thermoplasmata archaeon
TGGCCTCTGGCCATATGTTTCCATTACAATGGGCCATCGGAGCAAATACTATGTTGGAATATGAATGTTAACGTATTAGCTCTTCTAATCGCGTCCAGATGCAGAGAAAATGCGCAATTAGAAGCCCAAACACGCGGAGTTAAATCGCCGCGGCCAGTTAAATTTATTTAATGGGCATACGGCGGTATTCTTGCAAATCCTACAATAGGTCCCGATTAATATTAAAAATAATATGCAGGGAGTCGGATTTGAACCGACGAAGGACTAACCACGAGGTCCTAAGCCTCGCCCCTTTGACCAAGCTCGGGTATCCCTGCATTGGCGTATGCTGCCCCTCTGCTGTCCAAGCCAATGCAGGTTAGCCCATCCATAGACTAACCAATTGGCCGAACTTACCCAGTGGGCGTAACCTGTAAAATCCGCAACCTAAATAATCTTTGTGAAGGAATTTACATTATCAGCAAGAACAGAATATCGACCTGTAAAATCTGGCTCTAATTAAATATTTGCCATTACATTCCCATTAGCTAAAAGATAGTTAACAATAGCCAACTACCATAATAATACCCAAAACGAATAAGTATTATTGATGTTATCCATTGTCTGTAAAGGGGAATGGATTGATGGAACCTGCCGATGTCGCACATATAACAACAGCCTTCGTTGGCCGTGAAAACGAGGTTAACATTCTTAACGGCTACCTTGAGGATTTAAACCTGAATCAGGGTAGACTTGTATTCCTTATCGGAGAAGCCGGCATAGGAAAGACCAGATTGGTCCAGGAGGTCGGAAAAACGGCTATGGAAAGCGGCATCCAGTTCCTTGTCGGCAGATGCATTTCACAACAGCACGCGGACCCCTATTTACCATTTATCGATGCCCTGGGTATCAGTATGAGGGGCTCCTCGCCAGGGGAAATAAACGGCATGACAGATATGCCGATGGGCATGGCCGGAATGGGCAGTGTGGACGATTATGATGAAGAAGAATCAGACCTGCCGCTGGGCCTTTTACCCATGGCAAGAGAGGGAGGAACAAGTGTCACGGAGCAGGACATGGCCGGCCAGAGGGACCGGATGTTCAACACCATCGCCGACATGATAAGGGCCAGGGCCGAGAGCAAGCCTCTATTCATCTTCCTTGACGACATGCAGTATGCGGACACTGCCACCCTCCAACTATTGTTTTACGTTGCCAGGTCTCTTAAGAACTCCAAGGTGCTCTTGTGCTGCGCCTACAGGCCGGAGGAGCTGGGCACGCATCAGGGCCAGGCCCATCCGCTCACCCAGATGCTCAGAAGAATGAGCCAGGAAAAACTGCAGGAGACGGTCCAACTGAACTCACTTTCATTGGGGGAAATAGAAGATGTGGTGAAGTCCATATTGGTCATCGAAGAGGTGCCCTCCGGATTCCTCAACAAGCTGTATGACGAGAGCGAGGGAAATCCCTTCTTCGTCGAAGAAGTTCTAAAATCCCTCATGGACGAAGGCATAATCAAGAGGCACGCCCATATCTGGGATGCCGGGGTAAATCTTTCATCCATCAGGATTCCCAACACCATAAAAGATGTCATCAGCCACAGGATAGCCAGGATGGACGAAAAATCCAAAAAGGTTCTGAGGTATGCATCTGTTATCGGAACAGAATTCCAGTTTGATGTTCTGCTGAGAGCAACCGAAATGAACAGCGAGGAACTGCTGGATGTCCTGGACCATCTTATAGAGGTGGAGATGATTCACGAGGACACCGTCCATGACGAGGAAGGATTCCTATTCGGCCACAAGCAGACCAGGATGGTCATATACGAGGCCATGAGCAAAAGCAGGATCAGAATCATGCACCTAAAGGTCGGCAACATAATCGAGGAGCTGTACAGAGGCCGATTGAAAGATGTCATATTTTCACTATCCAGGCATTTCACCATGGGCAAGGATTTTGTCAAATCACACAAGTACTCCAAGCAGGCCGGGACCGCGGCAATGGAAAGCTTCGCCTTCGAGGACGCCACAGATTACTTCTCATCGGCCCTGAGAACCCTCAACTTCCTGGGAGATGATGCGGGAATAGATATCAAGAAGGAGGGGATGGCCCTGTCCTTCCAGCTGGGTGACCTGGAATATGCCATGGGAAACCCGGCGGCGGCAGGGGAGCATTATAGAACCGCACTACAGAACAGCCAGGCACTGGGCGACAAGGCGGCCGAGGCCGAGGCTTATCTTTACATAGGCCACTCGGAAAGGCTTAGGGGAAACTTCCACATTTCTGAGGAGATGTACGAGAAGGCCATCGCCCACTTCGAGACGACAGGCAACAACGCGGGACTGGCAGGCGGCCAGCGCGGCCTGGGTTATGTCCATTGGAGAAAGGGAGAGAATGACGAGGCGGT
>JAGLSY010000259.1 GCA_023135545.1 Thermoplasmata archaeon
CGGCTCAGGGCTACGGTTGGGGAGGTGAGCAGGATGCTGGTGGCCGTGTTGTCGGTTATGGAAGTGGAATCCGGCGTTACGGGGGTGGTCAAGCCATAGGCGGTGGTCGGAATGACCAGTATCAGGAAAAGCATGGTTATGAAGATCAGGGCGAAGTCCCTTTCGACGTTGAACCTGGCTGGCACGAAATTGTAGGCGATGAGTGCCCCGGCCAGAAGGAGCATTACATAATCGTTGCTGCCCAGCAGGAACTCGTCGGCAATGAACATGTTGAAGAATATCACGACGGCCAGTACAAGAAATCCGAGGATGAATAGATAGGGTTTGAGGGCGCCCTTCAGCGTGAGGGTGTAGATGAAGCGCTGGCCCAGGTTTTGAGGCCTCGCTTTTTCCTTTTCCTTGACCTCCTTTTCCGCCGCCGGTCTGAGGATATCCGGCCTTTCTTCCCTGGTGAAATATATGATGGCCAGTCCCAGGATTATCAGGGCGAACCCGAAATACCTGCTCATGTGGCTCAGAAGTATGGCCAGGTTCAGACCGCCGAATAGGATTACAAGGCCGATGAAGAATCCATATCTCTTGAGATTGTCCATTTCACTCTCCTGAGAACAACTCGGCCAGTCCCTTTTCCAGGCCGGTCTCCGGCCTGTAGCCAAGGATCTTTTCGGCCCTGGAAATGTCGGCGTGGCTGTGCTTGATGTCTCCGGGGCGCGCGTCAAAATGCTGACGCTCCAGTTCCTTTCCCGATAGTTTGATCATGACATCGGCCAGTTCGTTTATCGAGGTGGGAATCCCTGTCCCGCAGTTGAAGGTCTGGCCATAGGCATCCTGGTTGAGCAGGCACAGGGAAACCATGCGGACGACATCCGAAACATGAATGAAATCCCTGGTCTGGGTGCCGTCGCCCTCCACGGTGAGGGGCACGCCTTCCTCGCACATCTGCCTGAACTTGGTGATCACGCCGGAATACGGTGAAGCCGGGTCCTGCCTGACGCTGAAGATGTTGAAGGGGCGGAGCGCGGTGACATTCTGCCCGAAGGAATCCCGGAATGCGAAGCAGTATTTTTCTCCTGCCAGCTTGCTCACGCCGTATGGCGACATGGGGCTGGTCGGGTGCTCCTCGTCGATGGGGGTGTGAACCGTGTCCCCGAATATCGCGGCCGAGGAAATATAAATTACTTGCCGGACCATGGATTTTACCGAGGTTTCCAGCACATTGACGGTCCCCATGATATTCTCCTGTGCATCGAAGACCGGGTCTGTGAGGGAGCGGTCCACGCTTACCTGGGCGGCCGTGTGAATTACGACATCCACGTCCTTGGTCTGTTCCATCATCAGCTGATAGTCCTTGATGTCGCCGTGAAGGATATGGGCTCCCGGATCTGCCGCCGGGTCCGGCTTCTTTATGTCGATGCCTATTATCTCGTGCTGGCCCGATAGTTCATCCATGAGGTAGGAGCCCAGCTGGCCCCTTGCCCCGGTTATCAAAATCTTCATGGACGATAATTCGTGGGCCTGGATATAAGGTTTCCTCTAAACTATCAGGCCCTGAAGGATTTATGTCTCTGCCTCGGGCCTGGAAGTTTAGATTCCATGGGCCAT
>JAGLSY010000026.1 GCA_023135545.1 Thermoplasmata archaeon
TAGCCCAAGGCGGAAGTTTCAGTGCACCAGCAGGGTTGGTGGTGAAGAAAGTGGGGTTAATCCAAATATCTTTTTATCTCCTGAAGTATATATGCTGGTTATATGAGCACGTGCGAACTTTGCGGGGAGGAGGTTTCTGAAGGAAAGAAGAGCTGTCCCAGATGCGGTTTTGAATTTCCCGCCGAAATAAGGGCCGATGCCAGAGATGACATTATTCTCAAAAAGCATGATGGCAAGGAGGCAAAAGATATCAAACGGGGGCTGGCAGAACGGTTTTCAAAGTACATTTCCTACTTCGAAAATATGGACCCGGAAAGGGTAATGCCGGAGGAGTTCGCGGCACTGGTTGAGGAAGCCGTGTCCCATCTTCATATCCCCATGGTTCTGGAACTGGGTGATGTTCTCAGGTTCAGCAAAAAGGAAGAAGAGGTCTTGGTGGTGATTTCATCCAGGCTGCTCCAACCGGATTCGCTGGTTCTGGTCACCAGGATGCAAACGCGAACCATCATAATGCTGGCCAACGGGCTTTATACCCTGGACATGACAAAAGATGCCCTGGAGATGGTGGAACTGGCCGTTCACCAGAACCCGAGGGATTCCGATGCCCTGTATGCAAAGGCTAAATTGTTCTTTTTCGATAAGAATTATGCCGGTGCCAAGAAGTGTCTGGAGAAGGTGAGGGAACGGGAGCCGGAGAGGGATGACGTGCAATATCTTCTTGAAATGATAGCCCAGATATCCTAGAATTATAAACATACACCATTTTCGGGAGGGGGGCCTTTGTTGTTTCAGTGGGGGATATCATTGATGTGTTAGCTTGGGTTATATTGATGTCCCAGCGTGGCGGGGGGTGGAAGGAGGGCAAAAGCACCGACCAGCAAGACATATCTCTGCAAAGCAAAGCAGATATCATCAACATGCCCCGCCTGGGCCAGTTTACTGGCCCAGGGTTGCGCAGCCTTTCACTTATTACAATAGGCCGAGAAGGCTTTGGCTTTCAAGCCATAGATGAATCGGCCCGCAGTAACAAGAACATCGCTGTATGCTCATCAATAACATTTTACTGGCTGCGGCGATTTTACCGCCGCATGTTAGGGCATATGGGCTTTGGAGTGTGAACTTCCAGGGCAGAATCAGAAGTTAGGACATGGCAAATGTCAAAGCAATGTGTCCTAACTTTTGTAGTCGCGTACATACACTGAGTAATACGCAACTACAAAACGCCAGGTCATTTATGGCCTGGTAGTTTAACATTTGCCAGGCGTAGCAATCGCGATAAAAGCAGAGACGGGGTATTGTTATTGATGTGATAGCAAGTGACAAACACCAATTAATTCCGATTCGGAGACCCCGTCCAAGCCTAGCGCAGGGCGGGGAGGTTCTACATTATAAATACAGCGGCCGATATCACAGTCGTCCACAGACCGGTTTTACCACATATGGCAGATTGGGTAATGTTTCTGGTCTTTACTATTCTGCCGTCAATCTTGAAAATATCCTTTTTAGCATCCCAACTGGCATCTATGTCAAATTGAATGCCATATGTCGAAGCCAGCATCTCGGCCGCCAGGTCTTCGGCATATTCCCCTGCCACCTTCTCGGTCTGTCCGAAGGAATCATGCTCGCTAAGGTACCCGTAATGTTCCAGGTTGTTGGGAATGGCCACGCCGATGGATGCCGCCATAAGGCGGTTGGGTTCGTTGGATGCATTTTCGGCGATAACGCAGAACAGGATCTGGCCGGGGCTCAACTGCTCAAAGCCTTTTTGTTTTGAAATCACCTTGCATCCCGGGGGAAATATGGAGGAAACCCTCACTATATTGAATTTCTCTATACCGGCATTTCTCAATGCCAGCTCAAAACTGCTCAATTTTTCCTTATGCTTCCCTATACCTTTTGTGAGGAACATCTTCTTGGGAAGTAATGGGTATTCTCCGGCCATAAATCGGCATAACACCAATGAGTATTAATTTTTTTGTATGTATATTGTTAATATTCTAGTATTAATGGCTCAAAGTAAACATCCTTTAATATTATCAACACTATGTAGGGGATGTAGAGATGGGTAGTGAGATTATGGTCGAGAAACTAAAAACCTACATTGAGGGCTTCGATGAAAAGCTGGGCGGCGGAATACCAAAAGGTCATGTGGTCTTGATATGCGGGACACCCGGAACCCTGAAGACATCCCTCACCTTCAGCATCATGTACGAGAATGCAAAGAGGGAGAAGAAGCGGGGAATGTACCTTTCCCTGGAGGAGGGCTATGATGGTCTTAAAGGGGCCATGGAAGACCTTGGGATGACCGGCATCGATGACCTCGAGT
>JAGLSY010000260.1 GCA_023135545.1 Thermoplasmata archaeon
GCAGAGGTAAAATCTCTGCGTCCAGTTGTTGTATAATGATGTGCTTACGGCGGTATTCCTGTTGGGTGTTGCTTTCCCAACCCTTAAATCCCCCAAATACTATTACCATATGGTGATCGAATGATCGTGGTCGGAGGAACCTGTTCGCAGAAGTTGTCAAATGCCCTTGTCGAGTGCTCTGGATGGAAGATGGCCGGTCTGGAAATCCGGAGATTTCCAGACAGGGAATGCTATGTCAAGATAAACGACAACCTGGACGGGGAGGATGTCGTGCTGGTCCAGAGTTCCTATCCTGATGATAACATAATCGAGTTATTCCTGCTCCAGGATGCGATCTCCAGGTTTGATACAAACTCACTGACGACCATCGTGCCGTATTTTGGCTATGCCAGACAGGACAAGAGCTTCAAGGAGGGTGAGGCGGTCAGCGCGAGGAACATGGCAAAGCATATCGGATTAATATCTGATAAAATATATACAATTGACATACATAATATTTCCATGATGGATGCCTTTGGCAAGCCAGGCTCCAATCTTTCAGGAATGAGGCAGATTGGGAAATACCTGGCCGCGGAGGGTGTGGATGTCGTGCTTTCTCCGGATGCCGGTTCCAAGTTCAGGGCATCGGTCGCTGCCGAAGCTGCGGGCTGTGGCTGGGATTTCCTGGAGAAGACCAGGATCGACGACTCGACCGTGGAAATAAAGCCCAAGAACCTTGATGTCGAGGGAAAATGCGTGGCTATTGTCGACGACATAATTGCGACTGGAGGAACCATAATCAAAGCCGCGGAGCAACTCAGGATTCACGGGGCTAAGAGGATTATCGCGGCATGCACCCATGGGCTGTATACCGGTGATGCGATACCCAAATTGGAGGAGGCCTGCGATGTGCTGATTTCCACGGACACATTGGAGACAAACACATCAAAAATAAGTATGGCCAGTGTAATCAATGAATCACTTATTTAATAGAGTTTAATTGTTCGAATATTGTACCAAACCGTATATAAACAACATCTTTCATAATCCATATCAATTGAGTATAATGTAAAGTCGTTAAAAAAGATATATATATAAAAACAACTTTGCGGGTACAAAACGAGTTGAGAATGATTATACTCGCTCACTAGGAGGAGGACGTGAGAATATGAAAAACGAAATTATGAAAGGAGCTAGCATTTTGACAGTAGTACTGATGATTAGTATGGTCTTTACACCGCTAGCCACCGCAGCGCCTATACTGCCACACAACAGATGGGGAGACACAATCCCAATAAATAATGATTATGTATATGCGTTCATTAACGGTGTGCAGTATGGTGGTAATGCGACACAGGCCGCTGGTTTATTCAGCATCGACGTCATGGGCGACGATGTTTTACTGCCGGACTTTAAGAGCGGCGGTATAAATGGCGATACTATCCAGTATGTAAAAAGCGCGAACGCAAACGGTGGTCTCAGAGACGGAGCCGGAGATATATTCTACACAGAAACAGGAATCTTTTCTTCAGGATCCACCAACCCCAACGCAGACCTGAATGAAGTGGGAACTTCGCCAGACCTGTTGAAGATCAACATGGTATCAGTGGATTCCGACCTGACCGGTGTAACAGACTACATTGTTCTGTACAATCCGACGGGATTAGCAGTGGATGCAACCGCCTTCGAGATAGTGATTGACGGAGCTGTCAACGCTATAGACATAGGCGACCTGGTTGCCGGTCTCTACGACTGGAACCTCATGAGCATCCCACCTGCCGGATATCTGGCACTGGACATGGGAGCACTCGTCAACACAGATGGTTACATCATGTTGCAGGAGACAGCAGCACCCAAATTCATTGTTGACAGGGTAGAGTACTGGGATCTCGCAATAGCATTCAACTCGCCTGACGACACGATAATGGGAGATGCCACTGCACCAGCCAACGGCCAGGAAATCTTCAGGAACACACCTGGGGAGGACACCAACGAGTGTGACGATGACTTCAACACACAGGTCAACTGGCTGCCAATCGACACAACCGCACCAACATCAGCCGTTGACGCAATTGCCCCGTACTGGTATAACACCAGCCCATTGGCAATAACCGCAACAGCAGACGATATACCTCTTGAGAGCGGAATTGACTATGTCGAACTTTGGTACAGCCACGAAGGAGGAGGAGATGTCCTATTCGGAACCGACAGTGATGGATTCCCATACACATGGGACTTCGACTTCACTGTTGACGGAGAAGGAGGTTACGAGTTCTACTCGATAGCAGTGGATATTGCAACCAACTCTGAGGTATTCACTGTATACGACACAACTGCCGGATATGACGCAACCATCCCGGCCGCAGGTGCAGGAGCCGACATGTTGCTAAACATCGCAACACAGAAGACTGACGCAACAGCGACCGATGCCCTATCTGGTGTTTTCACAACAGTTTGGACATACGACCCAGGTGTAATCTGCTCGAACGACAACATTTTGGACCCGTCATTCAGCGCATCTGGTGATGGCACATACACAGTGACACTGACCGTAACTGACAACGCAGGAAACATCGATACAGACACATTCCAGCTGACATGGGACGGAACACCACCAGAGGTTACAACAACTGTACCGCTGGACGAAGCAATTGATGTTGTAATAGCTTCTGCGGTCTATGTAATTCAGTTCAACGAGCCAATGGACACAAGCATTGATGAAGATGCTGCAATAACCGATGATCTGCCAGGAGCAGGAACATGGGCTTTTGATGGAACCGGAATGTGGTGCAACAAGACCTACGATGTCCTGGCAAACGATTTTGAATACACTATTGACATATCAACAGGCGGATTCGAGGATATAGCCGGAAACGCACTCATTCCGGGTGCATACGACTGGACCTTTAACTTCACGACTATCCCAGCAGCACTGAGACAGGCCTGGGTAACTGACCCGACAAACGACCCTGCATGGACAAACGTAGCTGCAGTCACCATTCTGTATGGTGAGATCAACGACCCGACCGTGGTTGAACTCTACTACACATTGAACACAGCAGCACCATACTCATGGACCTGGTTCGGCACAGAGACCCCGACCAACGGAGCCTTCAACTGGGCATGTACACTGGACGGCGCATACGGATGGTTCGCACAGGCCGAAGATGAGGCAGCACCGGTTGACGGTGTGGATGTCCCTGAGGTAGCAGCTTACCAGTATGACGCAACAGATCCGACATCTTCGGTTGACGCACTGGCCGCATGGTACACAACAAGCCCGACAGCAATGACTGCAACATCCAACGATGCCATGAGCGGTATTGCCTCGGTTATCTTGGAATACAGCTACGAGGGCGGCGCATGGACTCCAGGACCTTGGAGCTTCAACTGGCCAAGCGGTCAGGGCAACTATGAGTTCCGCTCAATAGCCACCGACAACGCAGGAAACGTAGAGGTAGCACCTGGCACACCAGATCAGACAGCCGGATACGACTTCCAAGCACCGACGACAAGTGTTAACGCACTTCCCGCAGCATGGAACTCAGCCGCAAACTTGCTCATAAACGCAACTGGAGTAGACAACGGCCCATCTGGAATGGCTTCAATGGAGTTGTTCTATCAGATCGATGCCGGTGGATATGTGTCCTTTGGCTCAATCGCATGGCCCGCAGTTCAATGGGACTTCATCTGGGGCGTTGACGGAACCTATGACTTCTACTCCATCGGAACAGATGTCGCAGGAAATGTTGAGGTATTCACAGTAATAGACCAGACGGTTGTTAAGACTACCGGATTTGCGAAGTTCGCAGCAGCAACCGGATTGGTCATTGCCAAGAACGGTGCAGATGACCTGGACCTGACATGGACAAACCCAACAGCATCAGACTTCTGGGACATTTACCAAAGTTCTGACAAATACAATGTGGTATTACCAGGAAACCTGATTGCAACTGTACCAGACGGAACTGGAACATACACAAATCTAACTGCACAGAGTGATGGATACAACTGGTTCTACCTGGTCATCGGACGAGGAAGCGATGCATCTGAATCAGGCTACTCAACGATGGTTTACAAGATTGTGAACACGCTTTACTCAAACGACCCAGCTAGTGGTGTACCGAACGTTAATTTCGTATCTCTGCCATGGGACACATCCTACTACCCGAACTCTTTCTCAATCATCGCAGACATTGAGGGAAGCACTGCAGCAACAGGAAACGGGGTACCGTGGAACATAACAGCCGTACAGAGATGGGCCGCAACATCTTATGGATTTGCTTCCACATCTTCATACTCACCAGGACCATTCCCCCCAGAGGGCTGGACGAACAGCTTCGATATATTCCCAGGTGACGGAATAGCTCTGACACTGACAGACCATGGAGCACCATACCCATCTACATGGGACTGGGTAATGATCGGCTCGGATGTCGTAGATACGTTCACGCTGTACTCAAACGACCCAGCTAGTGGTGTGCCAAATGTTAACTTTGTAAGTATTCCGATAACTGCTGATTATCCGGATTCTTTCTCTATCATCGCAGATATTGAGGGAAGCACTGCAGCAACAGGAAACGGCGTACCGTGGAACATAACAGCCGTACAGAGATGGGACGCAACATCTTATGGATTTGCTTCCACATCTTCATACTCACCAGGACCATTCCCCCCAGAGGGCTGGACGAACAACTACGTATTAAACCCAGGCGACGGAATAGCTCTGACACTGACAGACCATGGAGCACCATACCCATCTACATGGGACTGGACCATTTCCTTGATAACACCAGTGGTACCGTAAGCAAAGCAATAGAGAGGGAGCACAATCGCTCCCTCTCCCTTTTACTATTTAGAATATAAATATGAGATAAAATTTAAGACATAAGTCAGGGAGGCAGAAAAGAGGGAGGCAAGCCAGGATATTGGCACAGATAGAATCACATTCATCAATTCATAATATATCACGAGTATTAAATCAAGAAAAAACAGAGGGAGGCGAAAAGAGTAAAACCAAAAATAGAGAAGAAAGAAAAATAATAGAGGAGAAAGCAAAAGATATAGAAGAAAGAAAATAAATTAGGAGATGAAAAATATGATAAATAAAAGAAAAATATTAGCGACCTTTATGG
>JAGLSY010000261.1 GCA_023135545.1 Thermoplasmata archaeon
GACAATGATGGCTTAAGTGCCACCGACACCTGCCAGATAATCGTATCTGAGCCCTACATCCCTCCACCACCGTTGCCGCCTATTGCCGATGCCGGAGCTGACCAGATAACAGATGTCGATATCGAATTGATATTCGACGGCTCAGGCAGCTATGACCCAGATGGCACTATCATATCATATGACTGGGACTTCGGAGACGGAGCCATTGGCACCGGTGTCAATGCTTTGCACACATATACCACCGCCGGAAACTACATGGTCATACTCACGGTCACAGATGATGATGGCCTGAGTGCCACGGACACCTGCCAGATAACTGTTACCGAGCCTTATGTTCCGGACCCGATTGGTGCAGAACTGGCCATCGACAAGATCAAGATTGCAGGGCCTGATGTGGTGGAGACACACACAAAATATGGCTGGACATTGAGAATCACAGTTTCTAACATAGGGGACTCGGATGCACAGGATGTCGTGATGCACGATGTATTGCCTGCCGAGCTGGAACTGGTTGCTTTCACAAAATCAACTGGAACATTCACTTTTAAACAGAATGGCGGCGGCCAGATGGGTTCCACAGCCCTCACATGGGAAATCGGAACCATGGTTTCAGGCCAATCTGAAACACTGGACATTGTAATATCTACAAGATTAAATCCTGCCGGGAAACAGGAATTTACCTCTCCTGGCACTTATTCTCTCAATGACGGGGCGTGGGTTACCGGTTTCGATGCAATTACCGGGGAAGGATTGCTAGCCGGGCCTACGCCCAATATCACCGTGGTTGCCGTGGACGGAGAAGATGCGGAGGTAGAGGAGGAAAATATCAGCCCAATAGAAGCAGATTCCATCTATCCAGATGCCATCATCCACATAATAGCGGAAAATGATATTCCAGACATGGACGCAGATGAAGTCGAGAGTTCGGTATCAGCATCCAAGAAGGCGGCCACATCATATTTCAGTCTATTCATCCTGGCCCTTGTCGGCATGATAATCTCGGTTCTCATGGCTGCCCATATCATTGACGGAAAAAAGGAAGATGATAAAACTGGCAAGAAAGAAGTCAATGACCAGGATGAGATGCTCATAAAGGGTGAGATAACAGAAGAGGAATATGTCCGAAAGCTGAAGGATATGAAATAGTTCCGAAGGTTTAAATATCCCCTTAGTACTATCATTACTATACACATAGTAATGGAGGAAGTGGGTGCGTAATCAAACAATCAAAGGATATTTAAGCCTCGTCATTTCTGTAATGATAATTTTGTCTGCAGTTATAATACCCAATTCATCAATTGCCAGCAGTCCTCCTTTATCGGTTTGTGTTCAAGGCGATGGTTGGAACGACACCTTTGAGAACACGACCCGAGTATCAGAATACAACAATGTCAGGATAAACAGAGATGTCTCTCTCAATGTCTCGGCTTATTGGAAGGACTGGACAAAACACGGTATCGTTGTGGATACTGACGCTGTATATGACAGTACCCATGTCAGATTCCCCTATGTACTCAAGGAAGATGGCATTTACAAGATGTGGTATTCTGGCTATGAAGGTTCAACTTACAATATAATATACGCAACTTCTGGGGATGGTCATAACTGGAACAAACAAGGCATTGTTTTAAGTCCTGGCGGAGTTTATGACAGTGTTAGCCTGTCACAACCATATGTCCTGAACGATGAGGGAACATACAAGATGTGGTATTCTGGCTATGATGGCACCAATAACCGGATATTGTACGCCACTTCGGCTGATGGAATTGCCTGGACCAAACAGACAATGGTTCTTGATATCGGGGGCTTGCAGGAGAGTGCCGATGTTATTTCACCCTGTGTGTTAATAGAAGACGGCTTTTACAAAATGTGGTATAATGGCCGTGATGGCGGATCCAATTGGAGAATATTCTATGCCACTTCTGTTGATGGAATTACCTGGGTCAAGCAAGGACTTGTTATGGACTATGGAGCTTCAACACCCGAATTGAATGGAGTAATACATCCCAAGGTTATTAAGGTTGACGGCATCTATTATATGTGGTACACTGCCAAAGCCCTTTCAAATCGCCTCACCATATTGTCAGCGACATCTATAGACGGAATCAATTGGAATAAAAAAGGTCTTGACATTAACTATGGTGATGTAGCCGGCGGGAATGATAGTGTATCTGAACCTTGTGTAATAAGGGAAGATGACGGCTCCTTCAAGATGTGGTACTCTGGAACAGACTGGGACCCTGTAAACAAATACAGAACTCTTCTCGCGACCATGAATTACAAATCCTTTGAACCGATGGACTGGGACAAGCAGGGCGTTGCGATTGAAATAGGAGCATATCCTGAGGAATCTACGGGGACATCGGCACCTTCTATTATCCAGGATGAGGGCATCTATAAAATGTGGTACACTGGATACGATAACACAAACTACCGGATATTGTATGCGTCCTCGGCCGATGGTGTATCTTGGAATAAGCAGGATGTGGTTCTCAACATCGGGACAGGAGGAGAAACCGATGACACCCATGTTGCAGGCCCCCACGTAATGAAAGAAGGCGCAACCTACAAGATGTGGTACTCCGGACATGATGGAGCAAATTATAGAATTCATTATGCGACATCTATTGATGGAACAACCTGGAGCAAACAAGGCGTAGCCAATGGTCTGGACCTTGGGATTCCCGGTTCTTATGATGATTTTGGAACTGGCTCTCCACACATAATTAAAGAAGACACAACCTACAAGATGTGGTACTCTGGCTATGAAGCCGACGCAAGCGTACAGGTTATCTATGCAACTTCACCAGATGGAATTAACTGGGTAAAACAAGGTGTCGCAATCCCCAACAGCGGACCATTCGATTCAATGATTGCAGGTGAGCCGATTGTACTTGGATATAACAATGAATATCATATGTGGTATCGGGGAACTCCTGCAATTGATGTAGGTCATATTCTTTACGCAAGCTCCAGTGATGGGCTGACCTGGACAAAGCAAGGACAGGCACTGGTGGCCGGCAGTTCAGGCGAATCCGATGATAGTCGGGTAATCAGCCCCAGAGTGATTTTTGATTCAGATGGCTATGCCAAGATGTGGTATGTTGGCCATGATGACAGCAACTATCGTGTCCATTACGCAAAAACCCCATTACACATATTATTCAATTCATGGGACAAGCAGGGTGTGGCCTTTCCGCTGAGCGCCTCTCCCGAACAGGATTGCTGGATAAACAGCGGCCAATCTGTGATCAAAGATGATGGCATCTACAAGATGTGGTATATGGGCATGGCTCTTGATTCAAGATATCGTCTGTTTTATGCCACATCTGCTGATGGAATAACATGGAACAAGCAGGGAAAGATAATGGACCTGGGAACACCAAGCGGCACAGAGGATTATAATTTAGGATTTACATATGTTCTTAAAGAAGATGGCATCTACAAGATGTGGTATGCCGGATATGATGGTGCCACCTGGCGTATTCATTATGCAACCTCAATAGATGGCATGTCCTGGACAAGATTGGGTGATGTGCTGACACCTGGCGGATTGCCTGGAGGCACGGATGATAAATGGACAATTGGCCAAACCGTTTTGAAAGAGAATGGCGAGTACAGAATGTGGTATTGTGGATTTGATACATCCGATGTCGTCAGAGTTCACCTGGCCACATCCCCTGATGGCATCACCTGGACAAAGAAAGGCGTGGTGGTTGACATTGGCTCTCCAGGAGATATTGACGATGCAGGGGTTAGCAGCCCGGACGTTCATAAAATAGATGACCTCTATTACATGTTCTTCACTGGAAGTGATGGCAGCCTTGCAGAAAATCATTATGCAACTTCATCAGACGGCGAGAACTGGACCAAGCACGGCCTCAGCCTACCAGTAAGTGCATCAGGACAGGATGATTCTATAGTATCTATTCCAAGAGTGCTAATAGACACTGATGGCTATGCCAAGATGTGGTATGCTGGTGTCACGAGCCCAGAAAATCGATATAGAATTTTCTGGGCAAGGATGCCTATCACATATTTCGGCAATGGCAATCTTACATCTGAATATATCGAACTTCCTGCCGGGAAAGCCTGGAACTCCCTGAATATAACCAAATCCGAGCCAAGTCTGGAGAATAATATCACGGTCACAATACTTGACAACTCGACCGGGCTTCCGATAATTGGCTATGAGAATATGACCGGCACGGACATCGATATCTCGGGAATAAATTCAGTTACTTATCCATCGATTCGATTATATGGCCTTCTTTCCGGAAACGGAAGCGTCAGCCCGGAACTCCATGACTGGTCAATTAACTGGACAGAAGTTCCCATGATGTCATATGTTGATGCCATTTCACCATACTGGCAAACGACCAGCCCGCTTGCTCTTACCGCAACGACCAAGAACGTGGAGTATGCTGAATTCTGGTACATTTATTCTGCTGACAATTCCACTTGGGGGTTATGGACCTATTACTCCAACGAGACCTCGGCCTCATCCTGGACCTCAAGCTTCAACTTCCCGACCGGAATGGGATATTATCAGTTCTATTCCAGGGCCGGAAATGTGACCTCTAGCTTCTATGAGGATGCTCCTGCAAGTGCAGATGCCTTTGCCGCGTATGATACACAGGACCCGATAACATCGGTCGATGCCATAGCGCCATATTGGCACAACACCGATCCATTGCCCATAACCGCAGCAGCTGTCGACAACGGCCCGGCGGGAATTGGCTCGGTTGAATTGTGGTACAGTTTCGAGGGCGCCCCATACATAAACTTCGGAGCCGACGGTACAGCCCCTTACTCCTGGAACTTCAACTGGCCAACTGGTGACAGCAATTACACATTCTATTCCAGAGGTTATGACAATGCTAGTAACTATGAGGCTGCCCCGGTTGCTGAAGATACATCAGGAGGGTATGATTCAACTGGACCAGAAAGTTCTGTCGATACGATATCTCCATACACCTATGCTGTCCCTCTTGTTATCATGGCTACGGCCAATGATGCCATGAGCGGCGTTGCCCAGGTCGAGTTATTTTACAAATCGTCTCTGGATAACGCAACATGGAATGCATGGCAATCATTCGGGGTGGATGTTACGGATCCATATTCATTTGATTTTGATTTTCCGGACAGCGATGGATACTATGAGTTCTATTCGGTAGCGACTGATGACCTGGGCAATATTGAAGCCGCACCTGCAAGCGCAGATGAGATAGCGGAATTCGAAACCGGGAATCCAATTACATTGCTAAATGAGATATCTCCGTATTGGCATATCACCGAGCCCATTGGCCTGACCGCATTGGCCAAAAGTACGGAATATGTGGAATTCTGGTATAGACATGCTCCGGACAATTCGTCCTGGGGCCTGTGGACAAACTACTTGAATGACACAGCCGGCCCTGTCTGGACGGAAAGCTTCGATTTCCCGGATGGTGAAGGATATTATGAATTGTATTCCAGAGGTGGAAACCAAACCTCGGTTTTGTACGAAGCTGAGCCAGCTGATAATGACACGGTCTGTGCATATGACAATACAGATACAGATACCTCTGTCGATGCTATAACTCCGTACTGGTACACCACAAGCCCATTGGCGATAACCGCGGCAGCGAGCGATGGCACGAGCGGTGTTGCATCTGTCGAGCTGTGGTACAGCCATGAAGGAGGCCTGGATACATTATTCGGAATTGACAATGATGGCGCACCATATCAATGGGACTTCAACTGGCCAAGCGGTCAGGGCAACTACACATTCTACTCCCGAGGCCATGATATTGCGGGAAACTATGAGACTGCCCCCGGAGTTCAGGACACATTGGCAGGATATGATTTTACAGTTCCGACAAGTTCTGTTGATGTGATATCACCGTATTGGTCGACTTCCACTCCGATTACCATAACCGCCACGGCCGGTGACGGCACGAGCGGTGTTGCTCAAGTGGAGCTTTTCTACAGGTATGCCCCTGACAATTCCACATGGGGCGGCCCGTTATCATTCGGGGCAGACAATTCCTTCCCATACTCCTTCAGCTTCACCTTCCCAGACGGTGATGGATATTACCAATTCTACACCCAGGCCACGGATGTGGCGGGAAATATCGAGCTGGCTCCGGGAATATATGACGAATATGCTGCACTGGACCAGGGAGCACCAATATCATTTGTGAACGGCATTTCCCCGTACTGGAAAACCAGCCTGCCAGCCAGTATAATCGCAACAGCCGTTGATACCATTGACGGCGTTTCCTCGGTGGAGTTCTGGTACAGGTATGCTCCTGACAATGTCTCTTTCGGTTCGTGGAATCTACTGGATACGGACACAACATTACCATACTCAATTGATTTCAATGCCCCTGATGGCGAGGGCTATTATGAATTATATTCCCGTGCCACTGACGGGGCAGGCAATTATGAGTCTTCACCGGTGGTCGAAGACGCCCG
>JAGLSY010000262.1 GCA_023135545.1 Thermoplasmata archaeon
GATTCATCCAGGTTCGAATGCCGGCCCACACTTCTGAAGCATGAGAACTCGGGAAACTGCATGTTCACCTCTAAAATTCCGAAAGGCCAGGTGCTCATGTGCCCGTCTGCCCACGCAGAGGGAAAATTGTTGTTTCCGGCAGAGGAGATGGACCTCGCTTTTGACAGGCTGGCAGAGAAAGATATGTTAGTATTCAGGTATGTTGACCCGAATGGTAATTACGCCGGATATCCATGGAATCCCAATGGTTCGCCGCATAATATTGCTGGAGTCTGCAATCCGCAGGGCAATGTGTTCGGCATGATGCCCCACCCGGAAAGGGTTATGGACAGGCAGACGCATCCGGACTGGACACGCTCCTTCCCGACCGATATCGGAGACGGGCGTGTGATATTCGAATCCGTGCTTGATGAGATAACAAAGCGATTCTGAGCATTATTTTGGCAATCCCAGGGAAATCCCAAGTTTCATTTATATATCCATAATGTTATTTGGATTCATGGAAAAGAGAAAAATGAAAGGTAGTGATGGAATATCACACTGGGACGAGCACCAGAGCGATCTGGATGTTCAATGCGACCTTTCAGAGATGGATGTCATACAGCCCAAGCAGGTCTTCATAACACTGGCAATCGGCCTCATTGCTCTGATACTGGCCAATATCCTTCACTGGAGCAACACCTATGTGGACGCGACCGGCGTGATCCAGGTGAAGGCTTCACTCGGCGGCTTGCTATTTCTGGCCCTGGTATCCGGCATATTCGGGTATTATGCAGGCATGGCTTTGAAAAAGGTCTGGCTGGCAGTTCCCGTGGTCTTAATGATGGGTGTGCTTACCGTGCTTATCGGCACTTATTACGGGCCGTCAATAATTCTTGGCGAGTACCCGTCCTTCAATGCCAGGCTCATCATCGGCCTCATGGTCTGCCCATTCATCGCGGTGCTGGCAAGTCTGCCAGGTGTCGGAAGATTTTATTTCGCCTGACCACGAACAATATTATCCAGCCCTGCAAAAGTCCTGAATCTAGCTTCCATGTTTGGAGATAACAAACCTTATATCCATACACCCCCATCATTAATTATGAAGGGAAGTGCTTTTTCGCTGTTTGTGGCGGCTTTGTTGATATCATGCTCATTGGCCTTTGTTCTTACAGGCCAGTCAATTGCGCAAGATATGGATATTGTCTATGTTGACGAGGGCGGATTCTATGTCTCAGGACCCTATGACTCGTATACTGTCAGCGAGATTTGGGTGAACGCAACTGTGGTCTCTGGGGGCAATATAGATGTCTATCTGATGACCTACATCCAGGCCGAAAATGCATATCCTGGCGGCCCCTATGGATACTATGACCCCTATGCCGAATCCCCGGAGGAAAGAGACCCAAAGGCCGTGTCCTTCAGTTCCCTCTCGAAGGAGGATGTGAGCTCGGCCAGCATATATTACAAGTTCCCCGAGACAACAGACGATTATTACGGATTCCCGGATGAAGGGATTTTCGTCATCATAGACAACCGGGACTGCTCCCTCACCCCCAACGACGCAGATGCGACTGGCCAAGTTACTGTCGAATTATCGGTCGAGTCCAGCATATCGGGATTCCCCTTCATGGACCCTTTCACTGGCCTGCTGTGGCCAATGGTAATAATGGCCATAGCCGGGCTGGGCTTCATTATTCTGATAATAGTTCTGGTCATGGCCAGTGAAAAGAAAAAGAGGAAAGAGCCGGTATATCCACCCCAACCATACGACCAGGCTCATATGTACCAACAGCCGGGACAGCCGCCGCCAGGGCAGACCCCAGAACAGCAACCTAGCTATGGGCAGAACCAGCCACCCTCAGGCCCCCCTGATAGAGAATAGGTGCACAGCCGGAATCATTCTTCATTCTGAGATTTCCAGTATTTTTTTCTCCTCAAGAAGATGAACGATCAGTGTCTTCATGTCCCAATTGTTGTTCTCCCTGGTGAGGGCACAGAAGATGGGACGGCCCTTTTTCGGATAGTTTTCAAGAACCAGGCCTATCTGGTCATCATCGAAGCCCAGGAGCATGAGGACTTTGGTTTCAGCATCACCAAAGGTTGATGCTGAAGGTCCGGTTTTGAGTATCTGGCCCACGATCACATCATCCTTTCCCGAGGCCCCGATCAAAACAATTTCTGACTCCAGCATGGAGGCCAGCATCTCCTGAACCTCAAGTGCAGAGGTTTCGTCATAGCCGTATGTCAAGATTCCGATGGCAGGCATCTTATCGAACCTTTAACCTGATTTCTTGATTTATAATTATCGCTGCCAGACCGAGAATTTACATGATTAAATAAGTTGTGTGTATGGTGGAACAGTTAAATATAAGTTATATTTTAATGGCTGGTTGATGGTTCCTATAGAGCAAGGGGCAAAAATAGCTGTCGAGAAATGCATGCACGTTGAGCCAGGTGACAGGGTTCTCATCGTGGCAGATGAAGACAGCAAGGACATAGGTATTGCCCTGAGAAAGGCCTCCCTGGAGATTACGCCCCACGTGAGATTTTTCAACATAGACCTGCCAGCATACGGCGGGCGTCCGCTCAAGCACATGCCGGAAGGCCTGCAGGAAGCCATCTTGGAAGCCACCGTCACCTTCTTCGTCGCTGGGGCAAAGGAGGGGGAGCTGGCCACTATCAGGGAGCCCTTCCTGAAACTTGTAAAGCAGAAGGCCAGGCATGCCCACATGGTCGGTGTTTCCAATAATATCATGGAGGATGGGATGTGTGTGGACTATGACGTGGTCTCCAAGATCACCGAGAATGTCTACAGGATGGTCAAGGATGCAAAGGAGATAAGGGTGACATCACCTGCCGGCACGGATTTTGTGGCCAGGATGGATTCCTCCATGAAATGGATTCCATGCTCCGGCGTGGTTACAAAGATAGGAGAGTGGGATAATCTTCCATCAGGAGAGGTTTTCACGGCCCCGTTAACCCTGGAGGGAAAACTGGTCGTTGACGGAACCGTTGGAGACTGGCTAGGCGAAAAATACAATGAACTCGTTGACTTCTTGGAAACACCGCTCATCATCGATGTGGAAATCGAGAACGGCGGTTCCTATGTCAAATACTGCGAGTGCGGTAATAAGGAACTCCTGGAGGACTTCACAAAGTACATCAACAGCGAAAAATGCGCATCCAGGGTCGGCGAACTGGGCATCGGCACAAATATATTCCTGAAAAAGATAGTGGGAAATATCCTCCAGGATGAAAAACTGCCAACAATACATGTGGCCTTCGGAGACCCATACCAAGAAAAGACCGGGGCGTCGTGGGGATGCCACCACCACATCGACCTGCTCATGCTCAAGTGCTCCATCATCGTCGACGGCGTGGAGATAATGAAGGATGGCGAGTACCTGAAGATGATCACTGGGTAAAATAATATTTGTCCCAATTAATAGTTTTAATAAAATAATTAAATTTATTTTTGTTTATTTAATTATCACTAGTTATTTTAATCATCCTTATCCATGTGCTCTTTAATCAGTTTAATCGCGCAATATTCTCCGCACATGGAGCACACGTCTTCATCTTCGGGTTTCCTGTCTCCCCTCCGCTTCCTCGCGTGCTCGGGGTCGATGGCATGTTTGTATATAACTTCCCAGTCAAGGTCCTTTCTGCCCTGAGATATGGCATTATCCCTTTCCATACCACGGCCTCTTGCGACATCGGCGGCGTGGGCCGCTATCTTGCTGGTTATCGTGCCGATCTTGACATCCTCCACATTTGGCAGGCATAGGTGTTCCGCCGGGGTGACGTAGCACAGGAAATCGGCCCCGTGATAGGCGGCCAGTGCTCCACCGATGGCCCCGACTATATGGTCGTAGCCAGGAGCAATATCCGTGACCAGCGGTCCCAGAACGTAGAACGGGGCGTCTTTGCAAACCGTCTTCTCGATGGTCATGTTGGCCTCGATCTGGTTGAGTGGAATGTGGCCCGGCCCCTCCACCATGGTCTGAACATTGGCCTCCCTGGCACGCTGGACGCATTCGCCCAGTATGATGAGCTCCTGAAGCTGGGGGCCGTCGGTGGCATCTGCAATACTGCCGGGCCTCAACCCGTCGCCCAGGCTCAGCGTGAATTCGTATTTCCGGGCCAGTTCGAGAAGGTAATCGTAATTGGCGTAAAGTGGATTTTCCATGTCATTGGCCAGTATCCAGGCCGTCAGGAAGGAACCGCCTCTGCTGACAATATCGGTCAGCCTGCCGCATTTTTTCAATCTGGCTATGCTCTCCCTGGTTATGCCGGTGTGCACGGTCATGAAGTCCACGCCGTCCTTGGCGTGTTTCTCGATGCCGTTGAAGATCATGTCCTCGGTCATGTCGACCACGGAGCATTTTCTGGCCATCTCCAGACCCGCCTGGTAGATGGGAACCGTGCCGATCGGGACATTAACTTCCTTGATTATGCGAGCCCTTATGGCATCCACATCACCACCGGTGCTAAGGTCCATGATGGCATCCGCCCCGAATTTCAAAGCCACGCGGGCCTTCTCCAGCTCCTCCTCCACATCCATGCAGTCTTCTGACGTGCCAAGATTAACATTGACCTTGACGCTGCAGCCCTGCCCGATTCCTTTAAGAATCGGGTTGTGGATGGGATTGGACGGAATCACGACTCGGCCTGCAGCAACCGAGCGCCTCAGCTTCTCGGGGTCGATATTCTCATCCTTGGCCACCTGCCGGATTATATCGGTAATTCCGGATTTGGCCTCTGCCATGATGCTCATACCCGAACCAATATCATGCTTGGTAAAAATATTTTCCCCCGCAATTAACTCAGAGGGGTTTCAAAGAGACCTGAATCGCCGACCATGGTCACTACACAGTCGGTGGGAAGATGGTAAACTTCGAAGGAGTATTCGGTTCCCGGCTCAAGGCCAGTTAATGTTATGTAATCCCCGGAATTTATCTCGCCGCCTGCAAGATTGTGATCGAAATAGTCGGCAGAAGCCCCATCGGGTGCGTTATCCCAAGTCGCGCTCGCTTCATTCCCGAACGTTAACAAAGAAATAGTCCCGGCACTTAAACCGTCTTCGTAGACAAAAATTTCTATCTCATCATATTCAATCTGCCCTGAGAAGTGGCCAAAGATTATCTTCCCCTCTGTGGCACTCGTGGCCGAGCAGTCGTTCCAGGCACCTACCGGAACCGCCTCATAGGTCGAGCCGCCGAAGCCAATCACCATGACGTAGAGCACCGGAACACCGATCAGTACAATGGCTACTATAATCACCAGTACCACAATAATGATGGTTGACGAATCCTTCTTGGGCGGCGGTGGTGGAGGTGCGTACATGGACTGGTCTTGCTGAGGATGGAAATACGGTGGCTGACCAGGAGGCGGCTGCTCCGAGGGGGGTGGGGGTGGATGAGGCGATTGTCCGCCCTGCTGTCCATTTTGCTGCACCTGTGAGGGCTCACCTTGATTCTGAAAATTATCTGGCACCATGTTATCTTCCACCGATATGGAAAAGGAATATGCGATTATTGTTTATTTGATTTTCTACTTATCAGGAATCTTCTCCATCATCATCCTTACCAAGGGATATTGTGCTTATCGACGGGCCATCATCCACTGTCCTTGTCCTGGATGCTGGCCTGGGTCTTTTCTCCCTCGGCTTATCGCCAGGCTTGCTCAGTCCCGGAATTACTATCTCTTCCTCGACTTCCGGCTCCCTCCTGGCCAGCCTGTATCTCCCATCATCCGCGCTCATTCGCCGATTGTACTCGATGAACTCCCTGAGGTCTTTCTGCTTCATCCTCCGGTAGAAGAAAAATATAACCATAACTGAAACAGCCAGCACGATGATTATGATGGAGGGCACGAGCCAGGTATGGGTCATCCAGAATACGTCCTTATCACTAAGCTGTGCCTCGGCCACGATTATGTACTTGTATTCCCCATAAACATCGGACCAGAGGTTGCCGGTGTAGTAAAATGAATCATCATTGAAGTTGAGGGTGAAGTACTGGATGTAGTTCTCAGAGCCGTCATAGCAGAAGTTGGGGTCATAGACATACACCCTGGCGGTATTGTCAGAATACTCGACCGCCCTGTAGGCCACGGTGGCATGACCCAGATATCCACCCAGATCCGATTGCAGGTAGAACAATACCATGACCGGATTGTCCACCCTGAGCTGGTCCCTTATCAGATGATACTGGCCAGTGAGGTTGTAGCGGTGCGTCTGATAGGCCAGTTCCTGGTCTTCCCAAACCTCCTCCCAGGTCTTCTGGTACTCGTGAACTATCTCACCGGTATCGTCGAAGGTGATATCATAGGTGGTGGCGGCCCCGCCAGGCCTATCCTTCATGCCCTCGTAATAGAGGATGGAAGTGATCGATATGCCATAGCAATGGCCGGGAGTATTGGCCGCATAGCTGCCGTAGTTATCGAAGTTGTAGCCGTCACGGGTGACATTGAAGCCGGTGGTGTAACCCACCACCTCCACCGCCTGTGCATCCACGGTTTGTGTGAGGGGAGCCAGTGGTGCTGAGAACATAATTAATAAGATAAATAATATATAAAATAATTTATTAATATTAATGGCTGCTTCCCTCGTGGGCCCTTGCATGAATGATAATTGGTCAATATTCATATATAATGTTTGTTTAACAGTGAACCATGACTCTCACCCCCCGCACGCGGATGATAGTGGCGATGGACATGCTGGACATGGAGAAGGCACTCCATGTTGCCGATGAGGTCAAGGACCTGGTGGACGCCTTCAAGGTGAACTACCCCCTCGTACTGAGCCAGGGCCTGGGTATCGTGACCGAGCTTTCAAAGTTCGGACCCGTGATCTGCGATTTCAAAGTTGCGGACATAGACAACACCAACCGCCTCATCGTGGAGCAGGCTGTCAGGGCCGGAGCCAGCGGGATAATCTGCCATGCCTTCATGGGCAGGGACGCGCTGGAGGCCTGTGTTAAAGCGGCCGACGGAAAGGACATCTATGTTGTTACCGAGATGAGCCATCCGGGTGCAGAGCAGTTCATCAAGCCCATCGCGGAGGACCTGGCAAAACTGGCCGTGGAGGTCGGGGCCAGCGGTATCATCGCGCCGGGAACCAGGCCGGAGCGGATACGTGAACTGAAGGACATTATCGGGAATTTGCAGGTCTTGACTCCGGGAATAGGAGCCCAGGGCGGCTCCGGCAGGGCGGCGATAGACGCGGGTGCGGATTTTATTATTGTCGGAAGGGCCATCTATAACTCTGAGAGTCCGAGGGAAGCGGCGCTGGCCATACAGGATGATATCAAAGATTGAACATCCCGAGCGAAGGATAAGTTCTTGGCACAGACTAATGAGCGGTTAAATCACCAATCCACTATCCAGGTACAATCAGCTACTACATGAATCCAATATCCGGAAGCTTTTTCTTTTACCCTCACTGCGCTGACTAACCCTCCAAAAGAAAATGTTTCCAATCAAAAAGAAAACTCGGGTACGCCTTGTGTGCCACAAGGCTACCTTGCAAAACAAGTTTTGCTCGGTTAGCCTGCTCGCTCGGGAGTCGCTACCAATCCACAATCCAAATACAATCAGCTACCACGTGAATCCAATATCCTTCTCCGGGTTTCATTACATAAGATGGTCCGACCTCTTTTATTTGATAGGGTGATGCAGCATCAAATATCTCAACAATATCGGCACTCGTTCCCCATAGAGCGGTTCCAACAGTTTTTTGAGTTTGAGTTGGGTAGCTAACTAAGTTCCAGCCGGCGTAGAGTGGGATATTTGTCGTTGAAGGGGTAGTGCCCCAAACATCTAATGTACATGCTTGTGTGGTATGAAGCCAAATTGCATGGTAATGAGTTAATGAGTCTAAATCATCAAGTTGATCTGGTCGAGTTGTGTGGTTGGATTTCCAATGGTATGGGTCTGTTGCATTATAAATTTGGATATAGTCCCATTTACCGTCAATAGAATTAAGAACCCTATCTATGCTCTCATGATTCTGTATCAGGGGAAGGGATATCAGATTCCAACCTTCAATAAGTGATATTTCAAATGGAAGTGTTGTAGTGTTTGTGTAGAATGTATAATCTGTTGGATTTATAGCCAATAGATCCAGACTATTGTTAAACGCCTCAATATATCTCAACATCAATCTTTCATTTTCATAGAATATTCCGTCAAACTGGAGTGAAAAATTTTGTACACCAACTGCGAAATTATTGCTGAAAGTAGCCGCACCCATGTAACTCCCATTACTATGATATAAGAATCCCCTCATTAGATACCAATTCGACTCAGTGATATTTGCTGTGCAATTCACAATTATTCTATCATATATGCCATCACTATCATTATCTTGAAGCCATTGTGTAAATGAATCAAAAAACATCACGCGTGGTGGGTCGTAATCATCAAAATCGTAGTATGCAGTTGTCCACGGATTAGCATCAAAGTCTAACATTGTCCCTGATGAATTTCTGAGAGTCAAGTTTGTTACATTAAAAGTCCCATTCGCCCAACTCCTATAAACCGCTTCTCCAGAGAAATTCAATTGAACATTATGGCCTCCAACACTGAGATTCAACTCTGTCTCAACCTGCTCAACAAACTCGCCCTCAGGAGTAACCAAAGTAGCAGATATCGTGTAATTGTCAATCGCAGCAATGACTAATCCAACAGTCAAATTAAGCTGATTATATTTACTATCTCCATCACTATCAAACACAATCTCGGTAAAAGACCCTGTAAATGATGCTTCAGGAGGCTCAAAATTATTTGCTAGATA
>JAGLSY010000263.1 GCA_023135545.1 Thermoplasmata archaeon
TCGCCGCTCTTGCTCTTTCCTCTGTTGAATATTCCCATTATTGATCCCTCCATTTCATTCCGGGCTCTTGAATACAATCACTTCGTTCTCGCATTCAAATCACTCCATTACCATAAGGCCAGCCAAGGCCTCCCGCCTCTTGCCAAAGATCTCGTCAAATTTTTCAAGGCTGTCCATGGCGAAGTTTATGGCCTTGTCTATCCCAGCCATGTCGTTGCTGGCTGTCGCGCCCTTCAGATTCTCGGCCGCTCCCTTGACGTTGTCGATATTGTAGATCAATCCCAGGTCCCACTCATACATCTGGTTGAGCTGGGCTTGCTGTATCCTATAATCCGGGGATATGCCGGTGTATCCCTGCTCCACGTGCCTCAGCCGGTTCTCGGCGGCCTGGGCCTGGTTTATCAGTTTGCTGGTTTTTTCCAGATGGTCCAGTTCCTTGGACTCCACCAGGTTGTCCCTGGATTTTTCCAGGTCCCTGACAGCAATTCCAAGACTGTCGGCCAGCTGCTCCCGCAGGAGGCGGTCGGCTATCCTTAGGTCTTCCTTCTGTCTATAACCCCGGTAGCCAGGTATGGCCAGTTGTATCTTTTTTATCAATCCTCTGTCGTCCTCGACTTTCTCTCTCAAATCCACCATTTTATCAATCCTCTATGGTTCCTCTGATCCTCATCAAAAAGTAGGCCAGACCGGTTATTCCCACCATTATCACGGCAAGACCGACCATCACCCAAACCTCCAGCATGTTGTGGGCCAGGGCTAGTAAAAGCAACATCACTATTGTAGTTATGAGGCCGCCAAGCACCAGTGTGGAATCCCCTTTCGGTTTTCTCCTGGTCTTGATATTGCCGAATACCAGCATCATCACTCCGGCGCTCAATATCCACACCATTATCACGTCTGCAATGCCTGTCAGAACATCCACTGCCCAGAGCAGGAGCCAGACTCCTGCCAGTATGAACAATATGATATAGGCCAGGTAGAACATCAGGTCTTCTTTTTTCATTGTATCCCCATTGACATTAAGATTGTTTGAGTATATTAACTTTGTTTAGGTATACCAATGGTACCCAATCAAAATTACTCCGAGCAGGGGTGCACACCGCGAGCAGGCTTTTGGGGGACGGGAAAAGCCAGCGGAGCGGTGGGGTGGGGGGAATCAAGACTGGTTGGGGCGGGCTAGATAGGGTTGGGTTAGATAGGGGAAGGAATTGGTCGGCGTAGCGCCACGAGCAGGGCATGGGGGGACGGGCATGTCCAGCGCAGTGGCGCAGGGTGGGGGGAGCATCGACAGAGTGGGGTGGGCCATTATCACCTGGGTGCTATAATCATGAACTGGTAATTCATGCCTGGCCTCACTTCCTCCTCTTCAGCAGCAATATACTGGCTGTGAGTGTCAGAATGGCAAACAATATGAGTATCGTTATCTCAGGCCAGACCTCGGCAATTCCCCAACCGCGGAGCATTATAGAGCGTTCCGCATCTATTCCATACTTGAGGGGGATGAAATATGCCAGGGGCTGCAGGAAGCTGGGTATTGATTCCACGGGCCAGAACAGACCTGCCAGCAACACCGACGGGAATACTATGAGGGGTATGAACTGGATGGCCTGAAGCTCGTTATTGGCAGCCGATGAGAGAAGGATGCCCAGTCCCTGGTGGCCTATGGCCAGGAGGATGACCACGAAGAGTGCGAGGAAAATGCTGCCTGCTATGTTGACGTCGAATATCAGAATGGCCGCCGACAGTATCACAACGCTCTGGATCAAGCCGATAACCCCGAATGCCAGTGCATACCCTACCACGATCTCCGTCTCACTAGCCGGAGATACCAATAAACGCTGAAGGGTGCCTTCACGACGCTCGCCCACGAACAGTATTATCGATATCATGACCGTGACCATCATGATGGAATAGGAAACTATCCCGGGGGCGAAATAATCGATGAACTCGATATCCTGGGTGTCGCCGTATTCGTTGGTTGTCTGGATGCTTATCGGTGGTGTGTCCTCCGGCAGGCCGAGTTCGGTGGTGATGTCCTCCTGGGTTTCCATCAAAGCCTCCTGAAGACCCTGCATGATCGAGGCGGCGAGGTTCGGGTTGGAGTCATCGATATCCACTTCTATGGTGGAAGTCTCCGTCCCGTTCATTGCGAAGCTCGCGAACAGGTTGGTGGAAAAATCGGCTGGAAAATAGAATACGGCCCATAATTCTGCCTCTTGGAGGTCTGCCTTCGCACCCTCCCGGTTATCGTAATAATGCAGAACATAGGTCTCATCATCCAGATTGTCGATTATGCTCTCCGCAAAGGAGATATTGGTCCCGATGGGCGTGGTCACACCGGTATCCAGATTGACAATAGCTATGTCCAGACCTGTTGGGTCCCCGCCAAATGCATATCCGAAGACGAGCATCATCAGTAGGGGCATCACAAGTACGAAAGCGAGTGTCCGCCGGTCATGCCTGAACTGCATCAACGCCCTTTTTGTAAAGGCCAGTGTACGTTGGATCTTCATTCCACATCCCTCCTGGCAAGGGCGAGGAAGGCATCCTCGAGACTGGCCGTCCCTGTCGAGGCTTTGAGGCGCTCCGGCTCATCCTCGGCTATCAATTGGCCGCTTCTCATGAGCCCCACCCTGGAACAGTGGCTGGCCTCGTCCATGTAATGTGTGGTTATCAGTACCGTGATATTGTCGCGGGCCATCTCCTCGAAATATTCCCAGAATGTCGCCCTGAGCTCTGGATCGACACCAACTGTTGGCTCGTCGAGAAATAGAAGTTTCGGGCGGTGTATCATGGCACATGCCAGGCTCAGCCTGTGCTTCATTCCGCCGCTGAGGGTGGATGCGATGGAATCCCTTCTTTCGGAGAGTTCCACGAAATCAAGAAGTTCTACCTCCCTTTCTGCAATCTGGTCCCTGGTAAGGCCGTATATTTCACCGAATAGCAGGATGTTCTCGTGAACCGTGTTGTCCAGGTATATTGCTGTCTCCTGTGGCATATAGCCGATATCATTCAGCACGGACTTGGAAGGTATCTTGTGGCCAAGCACGGTGGCTGTACCAGATGTGGAAAGTATCAGCCCGGTCAGCAATTTTATGGCCGTTGTTTTGCCCGAGCCGTTGGGTCCCAGGAGGCCATAGACCTCGCCCTGACTTACACTGAGGTTCAGGTTATTGACGGCTTTGAGGTCGCCGTAATTCTTGCAGATATCAGATGTTTCGATAACATTCATTTCATTCACTCTCCTTGATGCCATTGACAGTCAGCTGGGCCAGGCCTCGAATGGTGTCCTCCGACATCTCGATGAAGACATCCTCGCCGATGAACGCTTTCGCGACCAGAGAACGGAACATGAAGCTGAAGAAAATAAGAGCCGCCAGATCCGTATCCACATCTTCCCGGACAAGCCCTTTTTTCTTGGACTCCTCGAAGAACTTGGAAAGGCGGTCGATGGCGAGGAAAGGAATGCGCCCCAGAATCTTGAAAATTTCGGGCTGGCTATTGACCTCCATCACCAGGATTTTGAGGAGCGCAGAATTCTGATGCATGTTCTGGTACATCCACATTCCGACCTGGGTGAGGTCCTCGATAAGGTCGCCAGTGGGTTCGAATTCATGCGACACTATCTTCAATTTATCCTCGGCCTCGGCCTTGACCATTTCCATGAAGAGGTTCTCTTTGCTCCCGAATTTACGGAAGATAGTGACCTCATTTATCCCGGCCTTCTCGGCGATGGCCTTTGTTGTCGTGGCTTTGTAACCATGCTCTGCGAAGAGAGCCAGTGCCGCAGTGAATAGCTTTTCCTGAGTCGTTTTTCCATCAGATTCCATCAAATCACCCTGTATGCAAGTGCTTGCTTGCATTATGGCGATGAGGTATTTATAGTTGCGCATTAAATAGCAATCTCCACGCGACTATAAGATAAAATACGTTTTAAAAATGTAAACTACCAGGCCATAAATGACCTGGCGTTACGATTCTGCCCTGAAAGTTCACATCCCA
>JAGLSY010000264.1 GCA_023135545.1 Thermoplasmata archaeon
AATTAGAAGTCCAAACTCGCAGAGGATTAAACTCTGCGTACATTTGATGATATGTTGATGGCCATACGGCGGTGTTCCTGTTATTGCAGACCGATTTGTAATTGCGCAATCCACCTGCATACATACGCAATTACAAGAGCAAACATGAATCAGGGCATTAACATACCCAATGTTTAATCCAATCTCTGACTTAAAAGACAGAGTGTTCTCGGTCAATTTGCAATAACAAATTTAGTATTTGATTAGATAATTTGTTATTTGGCTCTTTGGAATTGAGAAAAGATGAAGCCACTGGAGGGAATAGAACACGTCACGTCCTCGATGCCACATCAATGAGAATGAAGGCAAACCGGTTCAATTCCTCTAGTTCTGAATATAAAATAAATTAAGCCACTGGAGGGAATTGAACCCCCGACCTACTGATTACGAATCAGTCGCTATATAGCGTCCAGGCGCGGCCGTGTTGGCTCACCCGGAAACCGCTAAGCCACAGTGGCATTGTCTTCTGATTTTGAATGATTGAGGGCTCCCAAGGATATCCCCTCCGCTAATCTGTTGGTGAATGCCAGCAGAGTGGATATGAGCCCTTATTGAATTCAACCCAAGCCAATACCAGAAGCATATGAAACTCTGGATTCACAAGCCTAAAGGATGTGGTATTAGGGCTTGGGGATGATTCAATAAATAACAATGGGTTATAAACTTAATTGGTGTGCTATCCATGAAAACTTTGATTGGTTCAAACCACGCTGAACTTCAGCTTCGATCTCTTCAGGGATTCCACCACTGGCAATGTTTTTCCAGAGAGCATGTTAATCAATGCCCCGCCGCCGGTGCTGGTGTGGTCGATCATCCTCTGCAAGCCCAGCCTCTTCACCATCGTACCTGTGTGCCCGCCGCCCACCACAGAGAAGGCATCCGAATCCGCGATGGCCTTGAATATCTCGATGGTTCCGAAGGAGAATTCCTCCATCTCGAAAACACCCAGGGGTCCGTTGAGGATGATGTTGTTGGCATTGTAGATGTGGTCAATGTATTTCACAATGGTATCCAGGCCGATATCGAATATCGGATGGGGCTGGGGAAGCTGGTCCACGGTAAGGCCTATGCGCTGGCCGTTGTCGCTGAGGGCCACATCGGTCGGAACCTGAATCTTGTCGGGGTATTTTTCCAGGAGCTGGGATGCGCTGGTCACCAGATTTTCATAGTCCGATATCTCCCTTTCCAAAATGCTTATGCTCCCTGGTCCCGGGTCAATTCCTTTAGCTTTCAGGAATATGGTGGCCACCAGGCCTCCGGTCAGTACCTGGGCAATGGAGCCGGAATCCAGCATATTCCCCATGACATCTATTGAATCGTCCACCTTCGCGCCGCCGAGAATGGCCAGGGTTCCGCTGCCCTTCTTCATGACCTTGCCCAGAATGTCCAGCTCCCTCTCCATGAGGCGGCCCGCCATCGTGGGTATCGCCTCTCCGAATCCGACAAGGCTGGGTTGCGCCCTGTGGGCGGCCGCGAAGGCGTCGCAAACGCAGTAATCGGCAACCGATGATAGCCTGGAAACCATGTGGCTCTTCGCCATGACCTCTGTCTTGGCATTCTTGAGCAAAAGCTCCTCGGCATAGAATCTGGTATTCTCCAGCATGATAATTTCGCCATTCTTCATCTGCTCTATTTCCTGAATAGCTCTGGAATCAAAAAGCGAGTCGACATATTTTATGGGCTTGTGTATCAATTTTGAGAGTCGGGCCGCATGGTTCTTGAGGTTGGTGAAGTCCTTCTTTCCGGGCTTGCTCTGGTGGGCCAGTATTATCACCTTGCTCCTCGACAGGTCCTCGATGGTGTCGATATGGCTCCTCATTCGGGAATCATCAAGAATCTCGCCTGTTATGGGGTCCATTGGAGAATTAATGTCCAGCCTCAGTAAAACCCTCTTGCCGCTGAGGTTGAAATCGTCCAAGACAAAGAAGTTCCTTGAAATGGTCATCACGTCCCACATATCGCTTCGATATTTAATCGTTTTCTATCGCGTTTTTTTCTTTTAGGATTGGGTGCTGTTGTTGTGCCGACGTGGGTCACAGTAATTGATAGCATGGATGCCAGTGATGTGCTAGCATAGCGGGGGATGGATGGAGGGGAAGAATTCGCCCTGGATGGGGTATTCAATCCGGCATCTGGTCCTCGCCGCCGAAAAAGAGCATCTGGACATAATTGTAAAGATCCTCCATGCCCTCCATTTCAAAAGAGGAAATCGGTATCAAGTCCCTGTGGATGGGGAAGCTCTCCATGGCCCTCTGGAACTCTATGGCAGCCAGTGGCTTTGATGAGTCCAAAGTTTCATAAAGGGAGCTCATCATCAGGTCTGGCTCCATGGCCCAGTCCCTTATCTGCTCTATATCCTCGGGCTCCACGGAATCTGTCTTTCCCAATATGTTCAGCATGGGTATATTGAAGCGGAAATGGATGGATGATGAAAGCAAAAATAAGGATACCAACCCCGAAGGGTCCTTCGCCACCATGGGGTCCATGATGAAGGCCAGGACGCCGTGTCCAGATGTGAAAGAATCGACAAAAACCTCGCTGGCATTTCTGAAGGCGAACAATTCTATCTGGCCTGGGGTGTCTATGAGCACGTAGTTGGACCTGAAGCCATCGATGGCCTCGGCAATCTCGTGGAAGTGAAGCGCGGCAAGGTCGGCACATGCAATCTGGGCTCCGTTGGGCCCCAGGCCGTATTCCTCCATGACCTCTGCCACCGATACCCAGTCCCTGATATCTACGTCGGGCTGGTAGCCGAGACTCTCCACCCCGGGATCTAGGTTGACGGTTATCGCACTTAATCCCCTCTCCTCGGCCCACAACTTGTAGGCCTGTGTCAGGGTGCTCTTTCCGGAGCCGGCCGTGCCAATGAAGTATATTCTTGTCTCTTCGGGCATCAAATCACCATCCTGGCCAGTTGCATTAGCCAACTTCTGGTTTTTAATTCGGGGGCCAGTATTCACACTCCATATCTGCGTCATGGTTAAAATCTTTGTTGATATGTGAATCATAATGAGGTTCTAACCAAAACTCTTTTACTCGATTGGGGCATCCGGCCAAATGAGGAAAGTTGAATGTGCTGGTTTGCTCATGACCTTGAACCTTTTGCCCTTAAAGCACTTTTCAAACGAAAACTATCTCTTATCTGGCTTCTCTTCGGGAGCCTGTCACCTGACTTGTTCACCAAGACATTTATTCAATTCGGACTTATTCCAGTGTATCAACATCGGCATGTCGGCATAGGAATCACCCACACTTTCTTTTTCGGGCTTCTCGTCGGTTATATTCTTTATCTGATCTTCAACAAACATTCTACTCATAAATATGCAAAAATTGTACTGATAAGCTTTGTGATCGGTCAGTGGAGCCACGTGGTCTTTGACATGTTTGACACATCCGGGTGCATGATTTTCTTCCCATTCAATATTGAATTGTATTCTTTCGGCTTCTGGCAGTACGGAGCCCAGCTACATTTCTGGGGCGACCTGTATGTGTTTTTCCACTCCGCCGCCATAATAATTGAGTCGATCTGGCTGGTCTATGCCTGGAGCCATGGATGGCAGATGATGACAAATAAATACTTCGTGAAAGAAATTTTAATTCATGAAAAACTTGCATGGATAACAGACAAATTCGGTGAGTGGACGGGTAAAGCCAGATATGTCGCAAGGGTGTTATATTCATTTTATTTTGTAGGGGGCCTGAGGCTCCCCATCTGGATGCTGTATGTGTGGGTGTTCTATGTTCCTGCCAGCGAGGCTGAAGCACTTAGAGGCATGAACATAGGGGCAGAGTTCTTCAATAACTTCTGGCTGTTCGCAATTGTGATGGCTGTAATGATGATGGCAATCACATACGCCACCTGGAAATGGTGGAAAATCGCTCGTGGAAAATTCTATTTGTTCCCATTCGCGACGCTGGCACTGTTGCTGTTTGTGGCTCTCATTCCATTTGAGCCAGTGGCTGCAGTCGGTTCCCACATAACAATTTTAATAATGTGGGCCATAGCAATTCATAAATGGAAATTTTAACCTTGGTCAAACTTAGTTTTTAATTTTGGAGAATATAATGAGGGCTCCCCAATCCTAAAGGATGGGGTATCCCACAGTTAATCTGTTAATGAATGTTGAATGCCGTACTGGAGCCCTTATTGAATTCATCCCAAGCCCATACCAAATACGTATTACGTCCTGTATCCATAAGCCTAAAGGCTATGGTATTAGGGCTTGGCGATTATTCAATAAATTTACCAGATTAATAACCCTCAATTTCACAAAAGGCCGTTAATAAAGAAAACTCGGATGGCATACTCGAAAATCA
>JAGLSY010000265.1 GCA_023135545.1 Thermoplasmata archaeon
CCGTACAAATCTGCTTTTATATGACCACCCAAATTGTTTTAATTGATAAACAAAGGAGGATGATTTAGATGATTGGAAAAAACTACAGTGGAGCTAGAATAATAGCCTGTGCTTCCGTGGCACTGGTTCTCATGCTGATCGCCGGTTCTTTCACGACGGTCGTTGCGGCCCCGGATACCGGTACCAGGCAGGAAGATGAAAGATATGTTTTGAGGGTGGCCATGCAGGACGATGTCAAGACCCTCAATCCCCTGGTGGCGAATGATATCTGGACGCAGAATGTCATTGGCTATCTATATGACGGGCCGTTGAACACGGACCCTAATACTGGCGAATTGATGCCCTACATAGCCGTCGGCTCGGCCAATATGACCGGCAAGGGCGACGATGACGCATGGGGATGGGATGACATGACCCTTGGTGTCTTCGGCTTCACCCCAGAGGCGGACTGGGACAGTAGTATGACCGGGATTGCCGAAACAACCATATTCTATGATTTTACCGGCGTAACGTGGCACGATGGCGAGTCAATGAGCGTCAGGGATGTTATGTTCTCCTATCATGTTCAGGCACAACTGCCGGATTGGGTGGGAAGTGTAAAATGCCTGATGGATGAGGGCGGAGAGACTGGCTCCAACTTCACGGAGGAACATTACCTCCACATAACCAAGGTTTACGAGAGTGAGGACCAGACACGGGCGGCCCTGAGATTCGAAATGCAGACCCCCTTCGCTGACTTTTTCAGGAACACATTGTCGGCCTTCCTTCTTCCCTACCACATATGGGGAACTACGGTATCTGGCCAGAAGCATAACGACATGAAGATATGGTGCGATCCCGGGTACGTGAAGGATGGGGACAAGGCATGGGATGATGGAGTCGCAACATCCTGGGGTAATCCAGAGTGTATCGGCAGCGGACCTTTCAGCTTCGATTCGTGGATTCCCGGTGTCAGCTCTAAAATTGTTACTTTCAAGGGGCATTTTTACACGGAGGGGTGGAACCCGGCTTATGACCCGGACGGGCTAGCCAAGCAGCCCTCGATCGAGGCGATAGTGTACACGATACACAAGACCGCGGAGCAAGCCGTGTTGGCCCTGAAGAATGACAAGGTCGATTACATTGCCTGGTCAATACCACCAACCTTTGTCACCGACCTCATGAACGACCCGAATATAGGGGTCAAGCAATCTGCCGAGAAGGGATTCTTCTACCTGGCTTACAACATGAGGCCGAACAGGAATTCCTTTGGCTACAACGATGTGGGTGAGGATGTCGGAAAGCCATTCAGGAAGGCCGTAGCTCACTGCATCGACAAGCAGGAGATAGTCCAGAGGCTGCTTCAGAATTTCGGGCTGCCGGGAGACGGGCCAGTATCTTCGATAAGCACCTGGTACAACAAGACAACCCCCAAATATGCCTTCGACCCAGAAGAGGCTAAAAATATCCTTGCCAGGGCTGGCTACAGGCTGGAGGATGGGAGCACGGGCCAGGCCGCGATTGATAAGGCCGGGGATGGCAGCTGGTGGGTCAACCCTGACGGCACCCCCATAGGCAATGCAGATGGGGGCAAGATAAAAATACTGACTCCACCAGCAGACTATGACCCGATAAGGGCCCAGGCGGGCATTATGATGGCCTCCCAGATGAGAAAGGTGGGAATCAACGCCGATTCGATTGCCATGGACTTCGGAACCATAGTCAACCACATGGAATCGAGAGACTTTGACATGTACATCCTCGGATGGAGCATAGGCAGCGACCCGACAGATTTCCTATACGCTTTCTTCCACTCCAGCACGGCAGAGGCCGGCCAGAACTACCCGGGATACATGAACTCCACATTCGATGATATAATTGACCATGCACGGGCGACTGGGGACGAGGATGAGAGGTTGGACGATATACTGGATGCCCAGGCCGCGATAGCCTATGACCTGCCCTACGACGTACTGTATTACAGGACCAACATCGAGGCTTACAGGGCCGATAGGTTCACCGGATGGGTTACAGGAGCGGCAGGCAGTATCTTCAACTGGAGGTCCATACTTCAGCTTAGGCCGCCTTCCAGTCAGTGGCTGAACGTCAGGTTCGTAAACATGGTTTCTGCCATTGAATCGAATAAAACGACTGATGTCGATGTTCTAGTTACCGGGATTATCAAGAAAGGCGGCACCTACGAGAGAACGCCGGTTGCCAATGCCTTCGTGGAGCTGGCTGTTACGAACGGAAGCCTATTGATCTACAACGGAACCACTGATTCGACCGGTAAGTTCAGAACCACCTTCACCGCGCCATACGTGCCCCAGACAGACGTTTTCACCAAGAATGGGTCGGGAATTCTTATAGAGATTAAAAGTGCCACTTTGGAAGAATATGATGACGCCCCTGGAAAACTGACCCTTCTCACAGCCTATCCGGAAGGAGTGGATTTCCTGGCAGTCCAGATGGAAGCCGACCCCGATGTCATTGACGATAAAGATGCTATCGGCACGCCGGGCCAGACAAGCATAGTGGTAACGGTGACCGACCAGGGAAACAACCCTGCCAGCGATGCGGATGTGATAATACAGGTGGACCCGAAAGACCCGAGCATATCGCCTGCCACGGCGGTCACGGACCAGGACGGGAAGGTCACCTTCATATTGAAGGCCGCGGACATCGATGAGGACAGGGAATATGCCGTCAGCGTGATAGCACTGAAGGATGGTTACAAGAACGGAAGCCAGTCTGTGTTCATCAATGTCATAGACTTCGAGCCGCCACCAATACCGGGCGATGACCCGGTTCCCTATGCCTGGATTGCCGTTGCGGGATTTGCTATTCTGGTAGTGGCGGCCGTTGTCTTCAAAAGGTTGAGGCCGTAAGAAGGGATGGGGAATGACCAGCCTGGAATGGTTAATGTGGCCTGGGAAAATCCATAACTGGCCATAGCGACAAAATAGGGGTCTGGGAAACCGGGCCCCATACACCACTTTCACAATTTATTTGATTGTGTATAATCATGTATTAGATAATTTATTATAAGTCTATTAACATAGAGTAAAAAAGAAATGGCGGCTTTCATTCATTTGAGAATATAGCTGGCCTCGCGGGTGATTGAGATGATGCGAAAAGAGAGTGGTGTCAAGATTGTGTCGATTTTATTGGGAATTTTTTTCATCATGGGGACTGTGCCCTACATGGTTGTTGCGTCCGGGGCGCCCCAGGCAGATGCCATTACAATGAAACCCGGAATGGTTGCGGAGCATTCACTGGCAGTGGTGGATGTTATTGTTGAGCAGACGGATGGAATGGTAGACCTATTACCTGTTCGGATGGTATCATCCTGGACCGGCGAACCCAGGGGCCTTGAAGACCTGTATTCTGACTCTGCCATTAATCAACTATCG
>JAGLSY010000266.1 GCA_023135545.1 Thermoplasmata archaeon
TTGGGACGAGGGCATGTTTAATAAATAGTTCCACCCACCCCCACCTCCGGCTTTTATAGTTACAAGCCCATCATATGACGGTACTGAGGGGAAATTAATGATAAAAAAGAGCATTGACGGAGTAGAATATTTTTTGAGCAAGAGCAAGTACATGAACGGCATCCAGTGCCCCAGGCTGGTTTACAAGGCGGTCAACATGCCGGATGATATTCCACCCCCTGACGAGGCCACCAGGTTCATATTTGACCAGGGCCACGAGGTAGGTGCTCTGGCGAGAGAAATGTTTCCCGGCGGCATATTGATCAAGATGTTCCCCTGGAACTCGATCACCAAAAGAACAAAGGATGCGGTCAACAGTCTGGCCGAGCACATCTATGAAGCCGGGTTTCTTTACGATGAGACCGTCGTCCTGGTGGATGTTCTCAGGAGGGTGGAGGGAAAACTCTTCGATATTATCGAGGTCAAGCAATCCACCAGGCTGAAGGAGGAGCACATTCCGGACCTGGCCATCCAGAAGTACGTGGTGGAAGGTGCCGGTCTGAAGGTCAATAAAACTTTTTTAATGCACATCAACAAGGAATACGTTCATCCGGGCCAGGGCGAACTGCTTATCATGGAGGACTGCACCGAGGAGGTCAATGATTACTTCCCCGAAATAAAGCCCAGCCTGGAGGCCATGAAACAGGCCTGCCATCTGGATGCCCCCCCGGAGATGGAGATAGGCCCTCATTGCTCGAAACCAAGGGACTGCGCGCTGATGCACGAATGCTGGAGCGACATCCCGAAGTTATCAATATTCAACATACCCAGCTATAGAAAAAAATGGGAGCTGTACGACCAGGGGATTGTGCTTCTGAACGACATTCCCGACGTAACGGCACTCAACCATAATCAAGAAACCTTCATCAGATCCTACAAGATGAGAGAGCCAGTCATTGATAAACAGGCCATAAAGGATGAACTGGACAGCCTGGTGGAGCCCATCTATTTCCTTGATTTCGAAACCGTCAACTGGGCCGTGCCAAAACATGATGGCATGAAGGCCTACAGGCAGATGCCGTTCCAGTGGTCCATTCATGTTATGGATGGCGGCGGGGAACCGGAGCACAAGGAGTTCCTGTGGGACAACAAAGAAGATCCAAGAAAGGCATTGGCCGATTCGCTTCTGGATGCCCTGGGTGATAAGGGCACGATAGTGATGTACAGCTCCTTTGAAAGGACCGCCCTGAACAACCTGGCCGAAGAACTGCCCGAGTACCGAGATAGAGTTGACGCGGTCATTGGCAGGCTCTGGGACCTGCTTGAAATCTTCAGGAAATATTATATTGACGCGAATTTCGGGGGTAACAATTCTATCAAAAACGTGCTGCCGGTTCTCGTGCCCGGGGAGGGGTATGGCAATCTGGAGATCCAGGAGGGAGGACTGGCATCGGCCATGTTCGCCAAGATGATATCCAAGGAAGGCCATGAGAAGGAAAAGATAAGAAATGATCTGCTGGAATACTGCAAGCAGGACACGCAGGCCATGGTTGATATTTACAGGGCTTTGCTGGAAAAAATAGAATAAGTTATGTGAGTTCCTTGAGTTCGTACTGTTGGGTTTTGAACCCATGAGTTCTGTGAGTTAGTTCTCCATCTCCTTGAGCTCCTCAACTGGCCAGCGTGGGTCCCAGTGCCTGATAGCGCGGGTCTCAACAATGCCCTTTGTGGCGGGGGTGGCAGGAGGGCATAGACATACCACCTGCAGATGTTTCAACGCACTAACTCATTTAACTCATTAAACTCACTAAACTCCCCAGCTATTGGATACTATTTGCCGTAAAACCTTTTCATCTCTGCTTCCAGGTTGCCGGCATCCCTCATTCTGATATCCTCGGGGAAGTATTTCCTGTACATCTGGTAGTTGAACCGCTTGTCTAGAAGAATCACAACCGCCCGGTCGGTCTCCGACCTGATGCATCTTCCGAGGGACTGGAGCACCCTGTTTATTGCCGGAGAGGTGTACCCGTAGGCCCTGCCGTTTCCCTGGCCGAACTTTCTGTCATAGTACTTGATGAGCTCGGTTTGTTCAAGCGAGGGAGGCGCAAAAGGAATTCCGACTATCATGACGGAATCAAGGAGATTGTCCCTGTAATCTATGCCCTCGGATAACGAGCCGCCCATGACACCCAGCAGCAATCCTCCCCAGCTGGATTTGAGGTCGATGAGAGTCTCCAATATCTGCCTCTTCTGGGCCTTGGTGGAGGCCTGGGACTCGGCGATTATCTCCTTGTCAGTTTCTATGAGGAACCTGATATTCTTCAGCATGCCGTAGGATGGGAAGAACACGGCCACATTTCCGGGTATGACCTTGCAGGCGTCGCCGATATGCCGGGCTATCCTTTTGTACATGGCTTCGGACCTCTCCTTGTAAAGGGTGGTGACATCATCGGCCGCGTAGATGGGACGGTTCTC
>JAGLSY010000267.1 GCA_023135545.1 Thermoplasmata archaeon
GGAAACAGGGTGCCGCTCATCACTATGCTGGAATGGAACTCGGCAAACACCGGTGCCGAAATAACTGACGGGTCCAGCAGCCTGAAATAAAGCCGAGAACCATCTTTCTGGCTTACAATCCTTATCAGACCTCTGAGGTTCAGCCTGAAACCGCACAGAAATTCGCTTACACCGGCGGCCGCGCTGGTCTGGCCTTTCAACATTCTCTTCTCGCCCACCTTCTGCAGCTCATTGATGAGAGAATCCATATCCATCTTCTCGACCAGGGACTGGCTCATTATAGCCTCCATCCTGGACAACAGCACCTCGGATGAAATCAGCTCTTCGTTGCCGGGCTCGACGGCGTCAAGCAGCTTCACCAGTTCCTTTCTCGTTCCCTTGAGAATATGAGCCAGTTGGGCGTTGGGAACCTCGGATATGGCCTCGTTGAGCATGTTGGATGTAAGGCTCTGGGTGAAGTAATTTCTTATTCTGTCCGGCAGGTTGTGGGCCTCGTCTACGATAATTATGCACTCGTCCAGGGGTTTGCCGAAGCTCTCGAGTATGGACTCGCTGATGTCCGGGTCGAATATGTAATTGTAATCACAGACGATAATGTTGGATGATGCCCCCGCCTTCAGGGCTACCTTGTGCGGACATACCTTCTGGCCCACTGCCAGGGCCTTCAATTCTTCGACATGGAGTATGGTGGAATTTATCTGCTCGACCAATCCCTCATCCGAGCTTGTAAAATAACTGCAGGAGCCGCTCTTCTGGCTCATCCTGCAAAGCAGATTGAAGGCCGCGTGAAATTCCTGGGCGATGTCCCTGGGGCACATGGCCTGTTTTGAGATGATATCGACAACGTGAATGTCGGCATTGAAAAGTGATTTTATCACCTTCAGGGTTTCGACGGCTATGTGGTGCTGGGACTGCTTGGATGTCAGGAAGAAAATGGTCTTACCGGACTTCAGGGATTCGGATATCGCTGGGACGAGGGCGGCCACCGTCTTTCCGATGCCGGTCGGAGCATATGCCAGCAGGTGTTTTCCCTGGCTTATAGCATCTGCCGCATCCTTCATGAACTGGGATTGGCCTTCCCTGACGGAGGGGTGGGGAAAGTAGGGAATGGAGGGGTGTTTGCCGTGGTTATCGGTCATCTCGGGAGGTGCGGCAAAAGATGAATCGGCCCTTTTCAACTCGTCGAAGGACATGGCCTGCGGTTGGGCATCCGAGCCCGAAGACATCTTGCTTCCCCCGCGTTTGCTGCACCTGGGGCAGAAGGTCTCTGTACCTCGACCCTTTTTTCGCTTCTTGAGCAATGTGTGGCAATCCTCGCAAAACATGGACATTGTGAGACCCGATATGTTAGGAGTATTAGAGGGCTTTTATGAGGTTGGCGAAAGTACTCGTACTCGCGACCGGGCTCTGCCCGGAAGCGAGCATTCCATGGGCCATATGCTCGAACACGCAGAGTAAATTCTCTGCGGCCAGTCAAAGAATATTGATGAGCATACGGCGGTGTTCTACGCTGCCAATTTCCGCTATCAAAACAATGGGAATTTGCTTCGTGCCCACGAGCACGGATGCAAGCATTCAATAGACCTATCCTAACAGCCTACGTGTGTCCCAATAGTTGCCAACATGGGTCACAGTATTACTCTGTGTGGCGGGGGGGCTGGAAGGAGGGAAAAGGCACACTGGCTATTGAATAATAAAAAATATCAAAATTGATTTTTGTTAGCAATCAATATATATGGTAATCATAATGACCAATCTATCCTTGACAAGGGGGAAAGTACACCTGGATAAGGACAAGTTCAACACCATGAACAAGAATAATCCCGGGTCAATAGCCGACCCTTCAGCCAGAGGTTTTACAAATGGAAATGCCGGGCTCAAGCACCGGGGCGGTTTTACTAACGGAAGCAGCATGGCCAACCACGGTGGAATGACCAACGGCGTCCAGAGGTCCGGATTGGTTAACGGGAACGGAATGGTAAACGGAGCAGGGCTCGTTAATGGTAACGGACTTGTGAACGGAAGCGGTTTGACCAATGGCATCCAGAGGACTGGCCTGGTAAATGGCAATGGACTGATAAACGGCAACGGTCTTGTCAATGGAAATGGCCTCGTGAACGGGAACGGCATGGTGAATGGAACCGGCATGACAAACGGCCTGGTCGGCACCCCCATCCTGAGGCTGAACGAAAAAGCCATGGCACCAAAGAGAACTTCCTTTTTCCTGATACTTATTTTCCTGGTATTGCTTACATCATCCTTCGCGGTATTGACGATGAACGAACCGGTAATAGAGGATGTTGTCCCGGACATTGTTATCACCGGCCCGGTCATAGATGGCGAGTTCGGCGATTGGAACGATGAGTTCGTTGTCGTGGACACTGGCACCCTTTCAACCCAGTCCCTGGATATTGAAAGCTATGGAATAGCCAACAACAGCGAGGGAAAAATGTTCATCTATGCCAAATGTAAAGGCAGCTGGATGAGCACTTCAAATGCCGAAAGCCTGCTTATTTTCATCGACTCGGACAACTCGGCAGCCACCGGTTATTCTATCCAGGGTATCGGGGCAGATAATGTGCTGGACATCTATGGATGGGATGGAAAGATAACCGGCAGGCAGTTCGGGGAATTTGACGGGCAGGATGGCGATGATTACACATGGAAGTTCACAGGTGCCCTCCCGGCAGCAGTAGAAGGAGGCCAGCTGGAAGCCCAACTGCCCTTCACCCAGACATCTCTCGGAGATGACTACAGATTACTTTTCATGACCAGAGTCAACAGCGCTGTTGGAGAAATTTGTAATGCCCAGATCTCCCAGGGAAAGGGCTCCGTGGTGGTCGAGCAGACTCCCAGGGATATACAGGGGATCATGACATCCGGCGATCTCATGGATCTGAAATTGACGGCCTACGGCCAGGATGTCACGGTAAGTTCTATTTCCTTTAATGATGAGGGGGTAACGGCCAGCGTTTCCGGACTTCCGGTAACGATCACGGCAGGCCAATCCAGCATACTTAGTGTGACCGGGCCGGTCAGCTCTCTGGCGGCCGGGACCTTCATAAGTGTTGAGGTGGCCAGTATCGGCTCGGATGGGATAAGTTCCATCACGGGCGACGGGGTCAAGGCCTATGCCGCTTCGGGGCCATCCGGAATAATGATTGACGGGGCCTTTGCAGATTGGAACCTGGTAAACAAATCAACGGACGCGGCAGGAGATTCAGATAATACAGACATCGATATTGTTGAGTATGCCTCGGTAAATAATTCAGTTAACGCCTATTTCTACCTCAGAATTGATGATGACGGCAGGATGTTTGGCGGCAGCCAGGTGCCACAGGGCAGGATGAAGCCCGAGCCAACAACCGATCCGGGAACACCGGGAGAGGGAGGAGGGGGAGCACCCGGACAGCTGAA
>JAGLSY010000268.1 GCA_023135545.1 Thermoplasmata archaeon
CTCGCCGAGCATCATGCTGGCCTCGGCCAGTCCGCACCGGCTCTGGATGGTATGGCGCTTATCCCCCAACTCCAGATAAATCTCAAGGCATTTTTCAAAATACTCCTTGGCAAGGTCCGGGCTGTCATTGGCAATATGAAGAAGAGCAATGTTGTAGAGGGATTCGGCAATTCCGTGCTTGTCCTTTATCTTCTCGCGTATTTCCAGGCCCCGGATCTGGTATCCCAAAGCAAGGTCCATGTCGCCCCTGTTCATGTGCACCAGTCCTATGTTGCTGAGCGAAAGGCCGGTTCCGTTCCTGTCTCCCATGGCTTCCATGATTGCCAGACTGCTCTCATAATTCTGCAAAGCTGTGTCCAGGTCACCCCTGTCCCAATTCAGGTTGCCCAGGTTGATGAGCGAGAAGGCGATGCCGCGCTTGTCCCTTGTTTTTTCCCTTATTTCCAGACTGCGTGTCTGGTATTCCAGAGCAAGGTCCAGGTCTCCCTTTCTGCGGTGGACTATGCCGATGTTGTTCAGTGCCGAGGCTATTCCGGGCAGGTTCCCTATCGTCTCCATCAATGCCAGGCTTTTCTCAGAGTATTCCAGAGCCAACTCTTTCTCTCCCTGATTGATGTAGATGTTACCAACCATCCGGAGGGCGTTGGCACTGTCTTCATCGGCCCCATCCACCTTATCGAAAGTGTCGTAAGCCTCGATGAAATACTTCATGGCACTGTCGTATTCGCCCTTGCGCCAGTATGCCGAGCCCTCTCCCACCAGAATTCTACCCTGTTCCTGGTAGTTCGTGTCCCCGAGCAGTTCCTTTGCCCTGCCGGCGGTTTCAATGGCTCCGTCATAGTTGCCGGTCTTTTCATGAACATATCCTATCTTTCTCAGCAGCCTGGCCCTTGTATCGCTTCCGTATTTTACTTCCTCGCCTATGTCAAATTTCTCGAAAGCCGATTCGTAGTTACCTATCAGGGCATAAAGGTCGCCCAGCCATTCCCTGAGCTCTATTTCCCTATCAATTGCATCCAGTCCCATTTTCAGCCTGGGAAGAATATCTAGGGCCTTCTCGTAGAAGGTGATTCCCTGCTCAGGGGCAAAGGCGCTCTCCGCCTTCTCGCCGGCCCGTATGCTGTAGTCATAAGCCTTCTGGAACTCGTTGCTGGCCGAAAAATGCCTTGCCAGTTCGTAAAGAACCTCGTCTTGCCTATGGTCATATTTTACCTCGTAGAACTCGCCAAGGCTCTTGTGGTACACCGATCTCCACCTGGCCCCGATGCTGTCGTATATCACATCCCGGAATATCGCATGGCTGAATTCATTCATGCCCTCCGATGAAATTATCATGCCGGTTTCGTTTAATTTATCCAGGACGATGGCAGCATCGCCAAGGGTCTGTATGGACTTGACCGTGTCATCTGCGAATTCCCGGCCTATGCAGGAAGCATACTCGACCAACATCATGGTGTCTGGCTCCAGTTTCTCCAGCCTGTTGTAGACCATATCCTCTACCGAGCTGGGTATGGAGTAATCCTCGCTCAGCAGCAGGTATTTGTCATCCTTTTTTCCTATGCTTCCTTCCTCCCCCATCTGCCTCAAAAGCTCTGTCATGAAGAAAGGATTGCCTTTGCACTGGCTGGCCAGAGACTCTATGAAATTATCTGAAAAATCACTGCCAGGATACATCTCCTTGACCAGGGATGATACATCCCCGGTGTCGAACATTTCGAGCTCTATCTCTGTCAAAAGCCCCTCCTCCCTCATGCTATCCAGGGTATCTGCCAAGATATCACTTTCATGGGGCCGCATTGAGCCTATGATCAGGATCTTCTCAGACCTGATGTTCCTGGCCAGATAGTTGAACACAAAGAGCGATGATTCGTCGGCCCAGTGCATGTCCTCCAACTGGATAACCAGGGATTTTGACCGGGCTATCTCCACGAGAAGCTCAAGAGCCTGGTCGGCAATTCTCATCCTCTCGTTCTCCAGCATCATACCCTCCAGGTCCCTCCTCACAAGGAACCGTACATCAGCCAGTTTGCTTATCTCTTCCTGAACCGGCGCCAGTTCATCCATGTTGCCTGTCCAGTTCTCCAGGGTGGCTTTGTTCTTTTCCTCTATCTCCCGAAGGG
>JAGLSY010000269.1 GCA_023135545.1 Thermoplasmata archaeon
TGGACAGGGTCGCAGGGACGACGGTGATGCTTGAAGACATGTCCTCCACAAATGGCCAGCACATCTACCAGACCGGGCCGGAGCAACATTCGCCACCACCCCAACAGCAGTATCCAAAGCAGCACACCCCTATCTATCACCAACCTGAGACCACGGCGCAGCCACCACCACCTCCACCGCCAGAGGGGGCAAAGCAATGCAGCGCGTGCCAGGGAAATCTGATTCTCACCGGCGATGGAAGGCTCCAGTGTATAAGATGCGGGAAAATATCTTGAAATAGACTTTTTAAATAATTAGATATGATTGAGGATGACATGATTGAAGATGTAGAGGTTACCAGAAAGATAATCGAGAGGTATTCCAGGGAGTTCCTGGATCTTATTGAAGTCGATGTGATCATAGCCGGTGCGGGACCTGCCGGCCTCACGGCCGCCCGGATACTGGCCAAGGCGGGTAAGAAGGTGTTAATAATCGAAAGAAAACTGGCACCGGGCGGCGGAATGTGGGGCGGTGGAATGACCTTTCCGGTGATCGTGCTCCAGGAGGAGTCCAAGCACCTTCTCGAGGAGGTAAGCATCAGGCTGGAGGACTGCGGAGACGGGTATTACACGGCCAACTCGGTGGAATCGGTTTCCAAGCTCTGCGCGGCTGCAATGGATGCCGGAGCCAGCATGATGATAGCCACCTCTGTGGAGGATGTCATGATGAGGGACAATGTGGTCAACGGCGTGGTCATAAACTGGTCGGCGGTTGATGTGGCCGGTCTTCACGTGGACCCCCTCACCCTGGGCGCGAAGGCCGTGATAGATGCGACTGGCCACGATTCCGAGATATGCCATGTCATCCAGAGAAAAACAGGCAAACTGAGCACACCCAGCGGTAGGATAGAGGGAGAAAGATCCATGTGGGCCGAGGTTGGTGAGCAGACGGTTGTTGAAAACACCGGAGAGATATACCCTGGCGTTTTCGTGGCCGGCATGGCGGCCAATGCGGTGATGGGAGCTCCCAGGATGGGCCCCATATTCGGCGGCATGCTCCTCTCCGGTGAAAAGGTGGCCAGGATGATATTGGAAAAATTGGGGTGACTGGGTCACTGTTGTCGCGACGAGTCATAGAGATAAATTCATATGCCGGAAGCGGCCATACAATTAAATATGTCCAGTAGAATATAGTTAGGATAATCATAGGGGAGTATTCGCTTGAATAATCGGGAATGATTTTATATCACCGATTATCATGACGGGCTTCCTGAATTGTAAAAATCAGAACCAGCACAGGAGGGCAACATATGTCAATGGTTGGGGAGCTTAACAAAGAGCTCGAATCACTAAATAAGAAACACGAGATAGAAATATCCGCTATAATTTCACGAAGCGGAGTACCGATAGCCTGGAACTTTCCAGATGAAACCCAGATCGAAACCTTTTCTACACTGTCGGCCACCATATTGGGTGCGTCCGAAGTGGTCTATTCAAGCCTTGGCCGAGACCCGCCCCATAGGATTATCATAGAGTCCACCGGCGGACTCCTCATGGCAACAAGCATAGGCTCCAAGGCATTGATCGCCGTTCTGAGCAAAAACGGGGATGTTGACAAGCTCACAACTGCCCTTAACGAAGCAGTTATTAATGTTAAGGAGGTGTTGGCCAATGAGCAAGGAAAGCTCTAAAAGGTCAATACCTATGGAGATAAGGTCATTTTTCGGTCAGCAGGGCGGCCGCTCTCTGATGGTCATGGGGTGTGCCGGTACCGGAAAGACAACTTTCGTTCTCCAGCTTCTTGAAGAATTGGCCGACCCCAACAGGAGTTTTTACCTGTCCACAAGGGTATCTGACAACGCCCTATACCAGCAGTTTCCCTGGCTGAAGGCCGATGACATGAGAAACAGGATAATAGATTCCAGCAGGGTGTTCCTGGGCAGTCTCTATGATGACGAAGAGGACCCTCTCCTGGCCCAGGAGGATTCAGCCACTATGGCCGGAGCAAAGGATTTCCTCCAATCCATCAACGAGGATTCTCTGGAACCGCCGAGAAAGGTGGACAGAACAAGACTTTCCGTGCTTCTCGAGCGCAATCGAATGCCTGAAATAGAAAGAATTTACGATAAGGTGGATTCCATCCTGCCTGAAAAATCCATGCTCGTAATCGACAGTTTGGAAGGGGTTACCAACAAGTACTCTATGGAGAAAGATGAGCTGATAACCTGCATCCAGAAGGACCTGGTCGAGGGCTCGAATGTCGACGCTCTTTTCATACTGGAGAGGGCGATGGATGCCGACCTGGCCTTTCTTGTTGACGGAGTTATCCAGTTCACCCTGGACACGCTGGAAGGAAGGAGAATCAGGGAGATGTACCTGAAAAAGCTGAGGGCCACGGAGATCACCCAGCCATCCTACCTGATAACCCTTTCTGAGGGCAGGTTCATGAGCTTTGACCCATTCAACAACCAGGCCTGCTCCAACAACAACGAGACATGGCAGTCGATACCCGATACAGACACGCATTACAGCACCGGCACCGCTGATCTGGACAAGCTGCTCAACGGCGGTTATTCAAAAGGAAGTTACAATGTCATCGAGGTGGACGAGAACGTGTCCAACGAGGAATACTACTCTGTCGTAAGGCCGATACTTCTCAATTTCATATCACAGGACAAGGGAATTTTCGCCGTGCTCACCGGCGGTGACCATGCCGATTCCGTGAAGAAGGATCTGACTTGCTACATCAGCGATGAGGCCTTTGACGGCCACGTGAGAATCGCCGATTACTTCACCCACAAGACCGAATCCCCTTACATAATGGCCCTGGGAACCAGGAACAAGGATGAAGCCATCCGGGTCTGGAAGAGCAACATGGAGTTCCTCAGGGGCCCCGATAACAAGGCGATAATCGACTATACCGGTTTTGACACCCTGGAATACCTGCAGGGCGGCGGAGTCGCCATAAAACAGCTTCTGGAGGCCGTGGCCAAGATAAAGATATCCCAGGACATAGGCATCGGCATAATCAAGCCTGGCCTCAAGCTCACCCAGGAAATAATGAACATGGCCGACACCTACCTCAAGATAACAGATATCGACAAGTGTCCGTGCATCTATGGTGTGAAGCCGAAGACGATCATCTACGGCATCGTTGCTGACGAGGAAAAGGGTACGCCGCATATCAAGCTGGTCCCGATAGTTTAATAATGGATTGAACAACCCTCCAAAGTGCTCAAAACTATTCTAAGTATCCATTGAAGGGGGTGCAGTTCAATATTAACCACTCAATCCACATTCGGTAATAGATGGTTATTTATGCGCACCACTATAGCGACTTCGTTGAGGAGCCCTCATTCAATAATACAGACCAGTATCGCGATAACCAATAGGGAGCTATACTCGGGAAAATATAAATAGCGTGAATTATATATCTTAATGCCAGATACGATAATATATCATGATTCAACATGATTCCCTTTATTGCAAATTGACCGAGAACACTCTGTCTTTTAAGTCAGAGATGAATCGGTCTGCAATAACAAGAACACCGCCGTATGTCCATCGATAAATAATCAAATGGACGCAGAGTTTAAACCTCT
>JAGLSY010000027.1 GCA_023135545.1 Thermoplasmata archaeon
GCATACGACATCGAAGTGATGCCGGATGGTAGCGCCTTCCAGATTGGCCAGGCGTACTGGGTGTATGCTACCGTAGCTTACGCATGGGTAATACCCTGAGATGACTAAACAGATCTGATGAATGAGGGGGCCCCGGTCCTCTCAATCATTTCCCTTTATCGATTTATTTTGATTCGAATTGAAAAACTATAAATAGCACAAGACGAAAAATATTAATAATGGTTTTTTGGCAGGAATGTTTGAGTAACTAATTATTTATACCACTTTATACATTTATTCAATATCTCCCAATGATAGCATAGTTGCATTAGGTTGGCATATTGGTTCAACTGAAGAAGTGTACTGGGGTATTGGAGAAGGTATAATGGAACTGAAAAAATTGAATATTGTGGGCGTTTTTGTATCGATCATCATAACAATCACCATGGTAATGCCGGTCGGACTGGCAACTAATGATTATCAGGAGACGGATGCTGGTGTGGAGAAGATGTATTTCATTGACCTGGGGGGACCTGTCTTGACAGAATGGTCCGACACCCTGGATGCCATTGGAATAGATATCGTGACCTATGTGCAGGGCAAGGGATACGAGGTCAGGATGAATGACCAGATGAAGAGCATAGCCAGTGCCCTTCCTTACGTGACCTCTGTCATTGAGGTCCCGGTGGAGTCAAAGATATCCCCGGACATCGCTGCAAACGGCGATGACATAGTCATCAACCTGATCGAATCCGATTCAATGAAGGAGACCATATTGGAGATGGGCAGCTTCGTCGATGTTTTCCAGGAGGGGACCACTGGATCGGGTTACATAATCCGCGGCACATTGAAGAATGCCGGCCTTCTGAATTCCATTGCATCCTACCGGGATGTTCATTACATTTCACCATATATCACTCCCGAACTTCACAGCGAGATAGCCGCCCAGATAGGAGGTGGCGGAGCATGGTATTTCGATGATGATGCAAACATGAACACACCATACAGGGCTCTCGGAACCTATGGGTCTCATGTCAACCAGATGGGCTGGTATGGAAATGGCGTGAGGATCGCCATTGCGGACACCGGCATCGGGGATGGAACCACAGGGGATGCCGGCCACAATGATTTCCAGAGCCGTGTTGTCGGAGGATACGACTTCGGCTCAGGTGGATGGGTCGACGAACACGGACATGGGACGCACTGTATCGGCATAGCCGCTGGAGACACATTCAACGGTAATGGAGTTACTTATGCCGGATTCGGCCCCTACTATGTCGGGCAAGGTCTTGCATCCCAATCAACACTGTTTGCCGAGCAGATATTCGAGGGTGCGTTCGCGTCATGGGTCGGGCCAGCAGATTACCGTGACATCGTCTACGAAGGGTGGAACGGTGGAGCCCAGGTCCAGACCAATTCATGGGGTTCCAACACAGGCGGAGCCTATTCCGCCCACGACGAGGCATACGACCATACCATCAGAGACGCTGATACGGGAACCCCGGGCAACCAGCAGATGGTCATTTTCACATCTGCAGGAAATGCGGGCTCCGGAGCCAACACAATAGGAAGCCCGGGAAATTCCAAGAATATAATTACCGTTGGAGGTGTGAAGAATTACGCCCCCGATGCCAGCACCTATGGAAATACCGGTGGTACGAGCAATGACCCGGACGCTATGTACACCAGCAGTTCCAGGGGTTGGACAGATGACGGGCGAATTAAGCCGGATATACTAACTCCTGGTGAGGAAGTCCTTTCGACACACTCACCGAGCGCGGGCGACAGTCTCTTCGGCCTGTACTCTCCTGACCCCAGGTATGAATGGTGCACTGGTACATCCCAATCCTGCCCTGGAGCTGCAGGTGCCGGAGCGGTCATCTACGAATGGTATGATTTCACATATGGAGTTGCACCAACACCTGCAACCGTGAAGGCCCTCATGATCAACACGGCTGTGGACATCGGAGCAGCAGATATTCCGAATCAAAACGAAGGCTGGGGCAGGATGAACATAATGCCGATATTTGACCAGCCAGCACCATTTATTATTTATCAGGACCCGAATGAGCTCACCACCGGTGTTACTGACTCATACACCTTTTCATATGCAGATGGTGGAGAACCTCTGAAGATATCACTGGCTTACACAGACAGGTATGCATTGAACGGGGCCGCAGTTGCACTCCAGAACCAGGTCAACCTGGAAGTAGAAAGCCCTCTGGGCACGATTTACAAAGGGAATGCTTTTTCAGGAGGATGGTCAAACCCAGGAGCGAACCCGCCAGCCACCTTTGACCCGACTTCAACAGGCAGGGACACCAGGAACAATGTCGAGTGCGTTTACATCCCATCTGGCAGTTTGGAGGCCGGCCAGTATACCGTAAGGGTGATTGGAACTAATGTTCCGGCTGACTGTGACTTCGACGGGGACGATGACCAGGATTATTCGCTGGTAATTTTCAATGGCCTGGATGTGTCATCATTGGGAACTGTAGACCTTGACAAGAGCGTATACCTGGGAGAGGACACGGCCACTGTTACCGTCAAGGACAGCGACCTGGATACCAGCGTGGCCATCCAGCAGGTAGTTATAGATGTGGACAGTACGACCGAACCGGCAGGCGAATCCGTGACCTGCACAGAGACCGGAGCCAGCACAGGTGTGTTTGTCGGAACACTAACACTCTCAGCTACAAATTCCGCAGGTGTTCTTCAAGTTTCCCACGGCGATACCGTGACTGCCACATACAATGATGCGGATGACGGCACCGGCAGCCCTAATACGGTGACAGATACCGCAACCATAGATTCCAACGTTGGCCAAACAAGCGGCCTTACCGTGGAGTGGTGGGGTTCAACATCCATGACATGGATTGACGAGGACTTCAGCACATCGGTTCCACCAGCCGGATGGACACAGGATGGACCGACCAATGAATGGATCCAGGTCGGCTCAGCAACTGCAGGGGGCACGGCTCCTGAAGCAAACCTGCATTGGGTAGACAACACAGACTCATGGCATTTGTATGCCGGGCCATTTGATACCACTGGCATCGCTAGCATGGATCTCCAGTGGCAGAATATGATTGATGATTGGGGAGCTGGCCTGACCCTCAACGTCCAGACCAGTACAAATGCTGTTACCTGGAACGATGCCGGATGGAGTTATACAAGCGGTACTGGAAATATGGCCGCGAATCTTGAGACCTTGACAGTGAACACGGGAGATGTAGGTTCATCAACATTCTATATCAGCTGGTCAGCTGACGGTTACTTATACCAGATAGATGACTGGTTTATCGATGATGTTCTTCTTACTTCGGTAGGTGGAAGTACGACCGACGACAACTGGCTCAACTGGACAATGTCCGGGGACGATGGAGGCGGGGCCAATGATGTCTCACACTACAATATCTACCGGGCAAACAATGCAGGCGGCCCGTGGGATGCCGGAGCATTGATAGACACGGTTCCTGCCGGAACCGCCACATATTTCGACTTTGACAGGGGCGAGCCAGATGGTATAAACTGGTGGTATGTCGTGCGTGCAGAGGACTTGTGGGGCAATGAGGACACAAACACAAATGCGGTTCCGGAGATTGCCAGTGGAAATAATCCACCCAATACGCCGGTGAATCCGGTGCCAGCACACCTGGCGACGGGCATTGGCCTGAATCCCACCCTGAGCGTTGATGTTACAGACCCTGATGGGGACATCATGGACGTATCATTCTACGATGCCTCGGACGACAGTCTGATAGGCTTTGACAACAATGTTCCCAACGGCGGAACAGCCAGCACCAACTGGAATGGTCTGGCCGAGAGCACCTCATATACTTGGTACGCGGTTGCAGACGACGGTGAGTTCACAACCCAATCGGCCACATGGTCCTTCACCACAATCGATACCACACCGCCGGCATCTCCAACAGGGCTGACGGTGGAGCATTCGGGACCTGGCGGCGGCACGCCAGTTGTAGAAGGCTACACATTTAATTTTATGGCTGGTGGAGGCGGTGACAATACCCTTGAACACAATAGACCCGCAGGAATCGTACCTGGGGAGCTTTTACTGTTGTTACCAATGAACGAAGATAACACAGCCACGGTACAGTTTACTGGCACCACACCAGCTGGATGGAACAAAATTGGCGAGAGCGGCGATGATTCGTCCGATGTTCATGCCGGTGCTTACTGGCGCATTGCTGATGGTACTGAACCGGCTGTTACTGTAGTCGATGCACAATCTGCAGATGGATGGATAAGTTATTACCTCCGTATCTCTGGTGCGGATACAACCACACCGATAGATGTCAGTAACTTTGCACAATCAACTGCAAACGGACTCGGTCATGTCATTCCGAGTATTATGACTACCGTTGATAACTGCCTTGCCATCTATGGTATAGCTAATGATGGAGGTGACGTTGATCCAGTAGCAGTATCCGGAGCAGGCTGGACTGAATCGGCCGAGGGTGTTAGCGGAGCACTAGGTAATGGGGATCTCGTAGGATCCTTTGGTACGAAGGACCAGGTAACCGCAGGCGCAACTGGCGATGCAACAGTCACTTCAGCAGTTAGTGATGGCGCAGCTTACTTCCAGCTGGCTATTCAACCAGCACCAGGAGGAGGCCTTGACGACAATGCGGTAAACTGGACGGCCAGCGCCGATGACGGCGCGGGAGCCGATGATGTTGATTACTACAATATCTACCGCTCGGATGTGGAAACCGGACCATGGGATGTTGCCCATATCATTGACACGGTCACGGCAACAGGCGCGGCATCATACAGTTACATTGACCTCTTGAAGGGCCAGGCAGATGCCACTCTATGGTGGTATGTTGTGAGAGCCGTTGACCTATCCTCCAACATGGATGCAAACACGGTTGCAGTGCAGGAGCCGGGAATAGTGATTCCCGAGTTCCAGATTCCGGTACAGGCCGGCTGGAACTTCATCTCCAATCCACTTGTGCCCGGTGATACATCGATTCCCACCATCTTCATTGACCTGGACGGGGACACCACCTGGACCTATCTCCAGCACTATGACGGGGCAGATGGCGCGGACCACTGGAAGACATACAATCCAGCCTATCCTGGAGCTCCGGACCTGAACGACGTGAACGAGACCATGGGTGTCTGGATATACGTGGATACGGTTGGCGACGGCATCATCAGGCTGGAGGGCTCCAACCCATCGGCAACGACCATCAACCTGGTGGCCGGCTGGAACATGGTCGGCTTCCCATCCCAAACGGAGGGATACACCGCCGAAGACCTCAAAACAGATTCAGTAGGACTGGTTACCAGAATCGAGCGGTTCAATGATGCCGCAGCATACGACATCGAGGTCATGCCTGATGGAGATATGTTCCTCAGGGGGCAGGCGTACTGGGTATATGCCACTGCAGCCTATGAATGGGTCATTCCATAAGAAAAATATACCTCAGAATGAGAGAGCTTACTGGCTCTCTCCCTCTTTTACATATTCTTTATTTTAATTAATTATTTACTTGTTTTTCAATAACAATTAAACAATTGATAGCAAAAGAGATATATACCCAGAATAGAAAAATATATATATATCTTTTTTACCAAACTTTTTACAGAGATTAATTATTTATACTCCTATTATCTATATACAAAATTAACTTCATAAATCAGTAATAATACAAAATAATGAATCGTGGAGGAAAGGAGGAATGGATATAATGGGCGATTATACTAATAGACGAATTGGAGCAAGTATTGTGATTATCATGATGCTACTGGCATCATTTGTAGGATTTGTCGGAACTGCAGTGAACACAGACACGACAGCCACGGAAAGCGAAGTTATAGCTGACAACCCTAATGCGATTGAGTTTGTAAAATTACAATCAACAGACAGCAGTACGTTGAAAGTGAAGGACGAGAACAAACTCTCTTCCCAGAGGGTGGACATATCACCATCATCCACGCCACCTATAGAAACGGATGCGTCTCTGTTTCCGTTAGTGGACACAACCAGATGCGTGTTGCTGGAGATGATGTTGTCTGGTATAGACAACGGCTCATTCGTGCCGTCATACACCAGGGCAATGCAGGAGGCCATAACCGCCTATTCCAGGTCAGAAGTGGCTGTCATAGGACACAACAGCTGGCTGGATACAATGACCAACCCGGCCTTCTGGGGCAACCAGGACATAGAGTTCAGTCCAGGGGAGTACATGTTCGTTGGCGATCCCTGTGACAGTGCTGTCAGGCAAGCTTCGTTACCACCATTCGGGCTGGAGATATTCCCGGCCTACCTGGATCCCAACGGTGGAGGAGAAGAGCTGGTCTGCGCTGGAGGTTTCTCAATCGATGGTAACTGGGCTGGTTACGACGGGAGCGGGGCATACCTCAACGACGTTGATTACGGGGACACGCTACGCTGGGATGACCCAACGGTCGAGCATGTCAGTGATGACCTGGCCACCAGGACAGGCATGCCAAGTGACTTCACAATGACACTGAACGGGAGCTTCGATGACATTAGCGATTGGGGCAATGTCTCGTTGACCATCGGATCTATCAACAACATGGAGGACCTCGGCTACGACAGTTCACTCTATTCCGTGGCCTTCTGGGTCATAGACGATTATGACGTAACAGTGCAGAGGACCAATTCCTACGACCTTGCTGGTACCGATCCATCGACCAAGGACTACAGGATAAGGTACTCCATGCAGCAGTGGATGGGGTATGACGACGCGCTCGATGGCTGGATGGACCAGCGCGGTGATACTCTAACCTACCCGGACATACCATTCAACCGGGATCCGACCCCATCAATAGCGAAGAACGGCAATCTCCGAAACCAGTGGAATGGCAATGAACTCGGAATGGTCTGCGCAATATATGATGAGACGACCATGGAAGTTCACCAGTCAGTGTACTACGAGTTCGGAAGCACCACACCAGATATCTCCATCACACCAGGAGATATATCAAGTGCAGTCCAGGTGATCAATGAGACTGTGCTCACCACCGTCGGCGACGTCTGGGACTTCAATCTCGGCTACACCAATTTATCGGACTGCACCCTGTGGGTGGACGAAGGCATATTTGGCTGGTGGTGCTTGGACGACTACTGCTCGGTGAATTATACCACCGGCGAGGTGACCATGACCGATGGCTGGCCCCTGTGGGCTGGCTTGAACATCCAGGCATGGCTCAGCTACTCCGTCATACCCAATGTCGGAGACATTGTGCCACTGGACATCACTATAAGCAATGCTGGGAACGGAGCATCCGGAGCAAATGTGATCGTGGGCATATACGATGGTGACCCGACCCAAGGTGGTGCATTGATCGACACTTATGATGCTGGAACAATGGCGGCAGAGAGTACAGTGAATTTCATCTACAACTGGGACACAGCCGGATTCCCTGGATATCACTCTATTTGTGTGATTCCCGACCATCTTGATGCCATCACCGAATCCAATGAGAACAACAATATCGCACCTATTGACATCTATATTGCACCGGCCGATGACGTCGGTTGTTTCTCAATTGACACTTTGGTTGATGGCGCAACATATGAGTGGGGCTTCCGTGACATCAATGCAACGGTCGGTAATGTGGGACAAACCACCCAGGGACCCTTTGATGTGAAATGTGAGATCAACCACATGGGGACTATGACATATCTGTTAAATGACAATTGTGAGGGCGGTGTACTGCCCGGGTGGACCCCTGACGCTGATTGGGCACTCGGAACCCTTGGAGCTAACAGCCCGGTGACATCATGGGACTTCGGAAATGGCGGTTATCCTGAGTGGATGGACTCGAAGCTCACATACGGACCATTTGACCTCACCGGAGCTTTCACAAGTTCATCATGGAAATGGTGGCATTCATATAGTTGGGAGGCACCTAACTGGGATGGTGGTGTCGTGGAAGTCAGTGCGGACGGAGCCGCTTGGGACAGAGTGATACCGATTGGCGGCTATCCCGGCACAATCGCAGTGTATGACGGAAGCAACCCCTTGGAAACCGAGGATGCCTTCGTGGGCTCTGTCGGCTGGGAGGAGAGAGAAGTCGATCTCTCTGCCTACCTAGGCGATGGGACTGTCTGGATAAGATACTGGGCCGGCTGCGACAGCTGGGCCGGCGGAGGCTGGGGCTGGCGCGTCGATGATATAAGGTTATCAAAGACAAGTGCTGGTCTCGGAACCGTATACCTAGATATACAGCCGACATCTGGACCTCTGGCTCAGAGCGAAGGCGAGCAATTGAACTGGAACTATAATTTCGACATGGAGGCAATGTATGATGTTTCTGTCATGACCATGCTTCCAGGAGATATTGTGAACAGCAACAACGAGACCCTTGTATCAATAACCACTGCCAACATGAACCCACCGGGTCCGGTAACGAACCTGGCAAGCGAGGTTGGAGGCGGAGGCGGAGCAAGCGTCTACCAGCAGACCACAAGCGACATATCTGTTGAGAACAACGGTGGAGTCATAGACCATACCCTGACCCATATGCCGGTTGACGGAACATCGGAACAAATTGTGGAAGCAGTAACTCCGCCAGTGCCAGATACCTGGAACAACTACACTGTTGCCAGCGATGTACTTCCAGTGGTTGAAGGTACAATTACAGGTGGAGACTGGCAATCAATTGATGAGAACCCACCGACAGGAGATACCGAGACCATCAGCGAGGCAACGGTTGTTGCTCCACCGGTAGTTCTATTCTCAGAAACATTCACAAATGCTGCTGATCCATGGGACGGTACCGGTCAAGATGAGGCATGGAATGTGATCACGGTAACTGAAGCAGCGGACATTGCAGTGGATGATTTAGATGGTGCTGCAGGAACATTACCACCGTCCGGCGGAAACCACCTATGGATGGAGGATTGTGATGACGCATGGGGCGTAGGAGACATCGTATGGGCTGCAGTGGACCTCTCAGGACAGACCGGCGTCCAGCTCTCGTACTACTGGCAGCAGGACACTACCGATGCTGGCGAAGGGTTCAGAAGCGAATACTCAACCGACTCAACCGACGGCTTGGACGGCACGTGGAACCTGATGTATGAATGGCTCGACCCCCCAGAGGACACTTGGACACAGGATGTCTTCGCGATACCTGATGTTGATGCAGTGGCGAACTTCAAGTTCAGATTCGACGCTTACGCTCCTGCCAATAATGAAGAGACATTCATCGACGATGTGGTAATCACAGTACCCGGAGTGAGCTATGAGTCCCTTGAGCACAAGTGGACCACAGACAGCATCCCGGCCGGCTATGACGCACTGAACCTCTATGTAAGAGGCCTTTCAAGCGACCCGGCAGACGATGTCTTCAGCGTATTCTGGTCGAACGACGACATATCATATATTGACACTGGAATAAACATAGACCAGGGCGCAATGACAGACTATGCACCCTTCACATTCCCGTTAGGGGAATCCGGTGTATTGTACATTCAGGTGATCGATGATAACTCAGGAGATGTTGTCCAAACCGATGTTGTGCTGGACACTATACGCCTGGAGTGGTATGAGAACACGGCATTGCCAGCATCTTACAGCCTTGAGCATCAATGGCAGTTTGAGGACGTAACGGCTGCGGACAGTCACAATTTCCACGCCTTTGTTGGCTGGGATGGTGCAGGAGCAGGCGATGACACATTTAACTACTATGGTTCAGACACTGGAGCATTCGCAGGCGAGGAATTCCTGATGTTCACTGACACCACACAGGCAATAGATGAGTACACGTACGACCTGGGAGCTGGATACACAGGAGCATTCTATGTGATGGTGGAGGACACAGCAGCATCAGATGCCGAGGACACAGTATACATCGACTGCATGTATGTTGATTCCGCAACCGGCGGCCTCGGAACACCCAATGACCTCGTGCTCAGATGGACCTTGTCACCTGATGATGGCGCAGGAGCGAATGATGTCCTTGGTTATGACATATACAAGGCAGATGCCGCGGCTGGCAACTACTATGAAGGTGCATTCGTATACACAGGCTCTTCGATTGCTGGTCAAAATAACTACATTGACACCAATGAAATACTTGACCCGGAGAACTGCTGGTACTATGTCATCGCATCAGATGGAATATATGACAGCATTGCATCTGGAATAGTGGCCAAGATAGAGATTATGCCTGTTACCAGCAACGTGCTGGCAGACGGTGTAACACCATTGACCATACCGATAGGCACAGCCAGCATCATACTGACCGCAGACCTGCTTGACAACACGACAACCGATGAGAACATCATGCCCTTCATCACTGGCGGAGAGTGGTTCGATACTGTTGACCCGGGCGAAGGATTGGGAAATGCAATCCCCTTCCCGGTGGACACCTTCTGGAACGGCCCATATGAGAGTATCAATGAAGTCATCGACACGTCATTGTGGGGTGCAGGCGACCATGTTATCAACGTGCGCGGAAACTCGCCATACGGCTGGGGACCGACGACCACGGTAACCGTGACGGTAACTGGCCCGCCGGAGTTCATGATACCGGTTCAGGCCGGCTGGAACTTCATCTCCACACCGATGGTGCCCGGAGATACGACGGTGCCGAATGTGTTCACAGACATTGACGGCGACACCACCTGGACCATACTGAAGCACTATAACGGCACAGACTTGGCAGATCACTGGAAGACATACAACCCGGCCTATCCCGGAGCACCTGACCTGAACAACGTGGATGAAAAGATGGGTGTCTGGATTTATGTGACCGCATTGGGAGACGGCTTCATCAAGGTAGGAGGAGCCAACCCGTCAGCAACCACCATCAATCTGGTGGCCGGCTGGAATATGGTCGGCTTCCCATCGATTGCAGAGGGCTACACCGCAGGTGACCTGAAAACCGATTCGGTCGGCCAGGTAACCATCGTGGAACGCTACAACGACGTTGCCGCATATGACATAGAGGTCATGCCAGACGGCGACATGTTCCTCATGGGACAAGCGTACTGGATTTACTGCCCTAGCGGATATGCATGGGTAATACCATAAGCAGGTGAAAGAAAAGCATAATGGGGAGGGCGTCCAGCCTTCCCCCCTTTTACATTTTTGATTTTTTATTGATTGATTAGATTCTAATGTGAAAATCATCAATATGTTTAAGTATTCTGAAAATAATATACATTTTACATGGGCAGATGTGGGCATAACACAGTTTCAGAATACTTTTGATGGGATAACAGTATTCACAATTCTACCTCTGGCCTGTTTACTGTAAATGACCAAGAACGCTCTGTCTTTTAAGTCAGAGATGAATTGGTCTACAGTAACAAGAACACCGCCGTATGTCCGTCAATGAATCATCAAATGGACGCAGAGCTTAAACCTCTGCGAGTTTGGACATATGGCTGCTGGAATGTGAACTTCCAGCCAATAAATAATGCCAGCTCTTCAAAGGCTGGTAGTTTGCAGAGGAGATGAAAATGCAAGAGTGGGAAGAGAGAATAAGTGGGCTCGGTCGGTTCTTTGCAATATTGATAATCATGGCAATGTTATTGCCTGCCAGTTATGGTTTTTCAACCACATCTGGCATTCAAGAGGCATCCTATGGGGATAATGAAGCGAGTGACAGCACCCTCATAAGAATATCTCATGCCGGCCTGGAATTCGACAATCAAGTCGGGGAGCCAGCCCTGGCAAATAATATGAAGGCCGCGAACAGTGACAAGTACATTGTCCAGTTCAAGGGGCCAATAATGCCAGCATGGAAGCAGGAATTGAAAGACCTGGGGGCGAAGGTGCACCAGTATGTCGAGGATAATGCCTATGTGGTAGAGATGGATGAGGCGGCAAAATCAGATATTGATAAACTGGCTAATGTCCAGTGGGTTGGAGAATACCATCCAGCCTACAAGGTGGATTGGACCCTCAATGACAAGAAGGGCGAGACAGAGCTTGCCGTCTTCGCCTTCGATAACGCCCTGGCACTTGCCAACAAGTTGAAAAACATCGGGACCGTGGTCGACACCGAGGAGGAATTCGGAAAGGTCTACCTGAGGACCGATGCCAGCAATATTCCGACAGTTGCCCAGTTATCAGACGTGAACTACATTTTCTTCCAGCCGGAATATCAGACATTGAACAATGTGGCCGGAGAGATAGATGACTGCCATACCTTATGGGAAGTTGAAAAGAGCGGGTTTCCCATGATCATAACCGGTCTGGGCATAAGAATAGGTATTCAGGATACTGGCTGGGATAATGGTGATGAGACTAATGGGCACTGGGACTTCACAAAGGGGCCATTGGGAGCCAGAGTGGCCATTGCAGAAGCAGATGGTGACCAGCATGGAACACACTGTGCTGGTGTCATGGCAGGAAATGGCTACTGCATGGAAGAGTGGCTGGGGCTTGACAACATGAACCAGGTGTACTACGAAGAGGCAGCCTCCAACCCGAGTTATTATGGTAATGATTTAGAAGGCTTTGCAGGCGTAGCACCAGAGGCCACATTGGAAGCCCACCAGCCATTAGGCACCGGTGACTGGGCAACAATGTCAGCAAACGGGTGTGTTGTCATAAGCAATAGCTGGGGCCCGACCGGAGTACCAGCGGCAAACTATGATGCAGACTGCCAGTCAGCAGATACTTTAATGAATGGCAATCCAATAATTATTATGCCATTCGCATGCGGAAGTTC
>JAGLSY010000270.1 GCA_023135545.1 Thermoplasmata archaeon
TAGGTTTACCGCTTAATCTGTTGATCATGGTCGTCATAGCGGCCGTGGCCATCGGAATTATACTGGCCTGGCTGTTTCTCCTGACACCGCCATTGGATTATATCGAGGTCGAGCCAACCATGGTCAATGATGTCGGGACTGCCAATTCGGAGTTTGATGTCGAGGTTAAGGCGTATAACAGCAATGGTCCAATGAGCGGCTGTGAGGTATCACTCAGTGGACCGGGGATAGATGTCAAAGCGATCACAGGCGATGATGGTTCATTCACCTTCACAGATGTCACGCCAGACCTCCCGCCCAACACCAATTCAGACTTCATCGTGGTCACGGTTTCGGGCGGCGGCAACACGGTTACACAAAGCATCGCTGTGAACAAATGAGGAGCCTGGACAACCAGGGAATCGAGGGATTGCCGCTCCAGCTCATGATAATCATGATTGTGATTGTGATAGCCGTTCCGATGTCCTGGAATTATCTGACCTCATATTCCGAGAAACAGGCCAAGCAATCTGTTCAGGACCAGCTGGAGTACTTTGAGATGTCTGTCAAGGATGTATATTCCATGGGGCCCGGCAATGTCCGGGTTGTGGAACTGAAACTTGATGGAGGTTCCATATCAAAAATCGAGTTCATTCACATGGGTGGCTGCGTAGGTGATGTGTGGTCCAACCTCTCTAGTTGCAGGTACATAATTGGTGGGAGCCAGATGGATTATTACATGATCACCGATCCCAACATTGCCATTGTCAATATGACCGGGGTGCTGGAGCTGACAGGGGGTTCATATTCGGTTCAGGTGAAGTCACTGGATGAATTTATTACCGGTATTGATGCGGATGGTGATGGAGTGCTGTACTCCAGATACGTGGAGATCGGTGTTGTGCCCTGAGGCGGCGCGAACTGGGTCTAGTCATGGTAATCGGGGGATGATATGGGAAGAGGTATGAACAACAGCGGCGTCGTGGAAATGCCTATTAAACTGCTGGTAGTCATCATAGCACTGGCCTTCATCGTTCCAACTGTCTGGGCTGGCCTGAGCACCCATGACAGGAACAAGACGGTCGACGGCATCGAGGGCTCGCTGAAGGAGCTGATAACCGCCATAAGGTTTGTTTATAACCAGGGCACTCTCGAATCCAAGGAGGTCACACTTGACCTGGGAGCTTCCACCTTTTCAAGCCTGGAATGGATAAGGATGGGTGACAAGATAGGGGAGCACCCCGGAGCCAATCGTTCGATCATATCTTACAAACTTTCCGGAGAAAATCCCGAATACCTGGTCATAACCGAGCCCAACATACCGGTCACATCGACCGGCAACCGGGAGTTGCTGCTGGAGGGGCATGGAAAATACGGGCTTATTGTTCAAAAGAATACAATCGGATTCACGGATTTTGTGGTGGTCAGGAAGAAGGGGGATGATGGGGGGTTGAAAATGCCGGACCTGTACGTTGGCTCGATTTCTGTTACACCCAATCCCTCGGAGCCGGTCATGGAGCTCAATGACGCGGCCTTCGATGAGTACAGCCCGCCCATGGTGACCGGAATAATTCCACCTGGCTATACTGTTTCGGCGGTCATCAAGAACATAGGGACCATGGCGACCAACGATGCAAGGGCCAAGTGGGAAGACGGCATAGGCAACGATGACGGCATGGTCAGGATAAGGTTCATGGACATCATAGTCGAAACCAATGAAACAAGGGACATCGGCATCCCCATTGAGCTGGAAAACATGGAGCCGGGAGAGGAGATA
>JAGLSY010000271.1 GCA_023135545.1 Thermoplasmata archaeon
CATTTCCGGAACACTGGACAGCGTGGATTTCGATTATGTGAGTGCCGATTTTGATACATCATTTGGCCTCACGCTGAGATGCTCGGTTCTGGTGGGTGTGAATTTTGGAATTGCCGGTGGCGGGATCGAGGGATGGATAGAGGGGAGGCCCGAACTCACGCTGGCCACAGGCTTCGATTATTCCACTCCCGATGCCAACGGCAACGGGGGGTTCGAGCCCGAGTGCTCGGGAGCACTGGACATAACCCTGAGTGCCGGACTGGGGGCATATGCGAAATTCCTCTGGTGGACCAAATCCTGGAGCTTCTGGGACGGAAGTTATACCTTGGGCCATTGGGACTTCGATGCATTCGGGGGCACATCGAATGGGCCGGATACTCCATTCTCCCACGAACCGGACCCCAGTTCCCTGGTGAACCAGAGCGGGGATGTTCAATTTCCCACCGGTCCCTCCATTAGCCAACTCGGAGACCAGACGGTTATAGTGAACAGCATCGACAAGAACAACAACCCCGCAAACCCGGACTTCCAGATAATAGTAGATGTGAACGGAGCCAGCGTCCAGCTTACCACTAACAATAAATTGAAAACAGACCCCCACGTGCTGCACGATGGCACCGGCAAGGCCCTCGTGGTCTGGACCGAGAGCGTGGACAATCAGGATTTGACTGGCACCAGCCTCAACCTCACCAATTTCATGGAGGATTCCAGGGTGGTTTATGCGATCCTGGACGGCACTACTATTGAAGCTGGCCTGGCTTACATATACACACCGAGCCCGCCTGTCGCCGACATCCAGCCGTCACTGGTGTTGATGGGGAACGGAGACATCATGGCCACCTGGATTCACGATGAGGGCGGGGATGTCATGACCAGCGATGACCAGGCAACCTGGTTCTCTGTCTGGAACGGTTTCGTATGGTCTGTACCGGCCCTGAAAAACGACCATGCCAGCTTCCATTACGACAATCAAATGGCGGCCCTGCCGGATGATGAAATACTGTCGGTCTGGATACGTGATGGGGACGAGAACCTTTACACAACAGACGACCAGCAGCTGGTCTACTCGGTGTACAACGGGACCAACTGGACATTGATGGAATACCTCACCACCGGCAACATGAGCGTCGAATCCCTTTCCCTGTCGTCAAATGAAAATTATGCTGTTCTTGCCTGGCTTGCCAGGGATTGGCAGGGGGCCTTCAACATCAAGTTTGCCTCATGGGATACATCATCCGAAACATGGTCCTCCATCCGGGTTGTGAATTCGACCTTTTACCCTGTCCAGCTTCCCCAGGTGGCCATCAACTCACAGGGCCTGGCTGCCGTCGTATGGAAGAGCGGTCAGGTCATGAACTGGACCAACGCCAACGAATCCGGCATTTACTATTGCACACTGGACATGACGTCTGGAGGGGGGCAAACGAAACCCTGGCTGGCCGCCATCACCAACTCCCCGCTTCTCGATTTCTGGTGCGACATGGTGCTCTACGATGACAGAACACTTCTCTACACCTTCAACAACCTGACTGACCCGACCGACAGAAGCTCAAAATACCAGGAACTGGCTTATATCGGACTGAAGCCGGATTTCAGTATCATGAACATGACGGCAAACGGAGAAGCCAGTATAATCGCACGAGAGGGGGATGTGGTGTGGATAAATGCCACGGTCCGCAATGCTGGGGACGTGCCGGCCGAGGATTTTGATGTCAGATTTTATGATGGAAATCCACTGCTTGGCGGGGCCTTCATCGGAAAGGTGGAAGTGCCTTCATTGGACAGGATGGAGACGGTGGGAATATCGATACACTGGGCCGCGGAAAGCGGGTGCCGTGAGATATACGGGGTTGTGGATGCCGTTGGCGGAATTGGCGAATGCAGCGAGAACAACAACATGGCCAGCTGCATGATTGATGCGCCTGTTGATGTTTACATAACATACCGCAACATCACCCTGACACCCGAAGAGCCGGATGAATGGGAGACTGTTGAGATAAAAGCCCTGGTGAAAAACATTGGATTTGGGAGTGCCAGTGATGTTGAAATCGAATTCTACGATGGTGACCCCATATGCGGGGGCCGGCTTCTGGATACCAAGACCATTGCCCACATCCCCTTGGAAGGAGAGGCAGAGGTGATGGCCTACTGGAGTGCCAGGAGTGGATATCACGAACTCTTTGTGCTGGCCAATATTTCGGACGCGAATGGAGAAAATAACAAGGCCTTCAGGAAGGTCTGGCTCACCCCGGATATCGAGGTCTCGGCCATGTCGGTTTCCAATCCCATGATAAGAGAGGGGGAGAAGGCGATAATATCTGCCACCATAAAAAACACTGGCAGTGGCGATTCAGATAATATCTTTGTCAAATTCTTCACCCACGACATGTTCATAGGCCATCATTTCATTTCCCTTGACCAGGGGGATGAAAGCACCGTTTCTGTGGACTGGACACCGCCTTCGGGCAATTACATGATATATGCCAGCGCATTTCCAACCAGCAACATCAACGAGTTGAGCGAGGCCGAAAACAAGAGGTCGGCCAGCCTGGCGGTCATATCATCCCGGGACGTCATGGTGGAACTGGCACTTGCCGAGTCCGATGAGGGAATTCTGAATATAACGGCCAACGTGACGAATGGTGGATTTGGCAGCCTGTCCGGGGTGGTTCTACGACTCTACGGAGGAGAGCCGGGGACTGGCTCCATGAAACTTCTGGACACCACAATACCGGAACTTGCTCAGGGAGAGACCAGGTCTATCATGCTGGACTGGATACCGGATATAGACGCACGGACCATCTACGCGGTTGTCGACCCTGATGACGTCATCAGCGAAACAAACGAAAACAACAATGTAGCAAAGGAAAACCTGGATTTCGGAAGCTGGACACCAGATGGACAAGATGATGACAGGGACTCGGGCATGGTCGAGGCGGTCTACACCGGCTCCATGTTCGGGATACTGGTGGCGGTCGTGGCAATTATAATTACGTTTATCATAAGAAGGAGAAAGAGGAGAGAATAATCTACTCAAGAGCCTCGACAATGTGCCAGCGGGGGTCCCATTCTGGTTGCGTGTTTTCTCTTCATTTGTACGCGACCAGAAAATCTAATGCGATTCTAGGCATACGACAAAATAAGCATTTGATTCGGATGTCCCAGTGTGGCGGGGGAGGAAGGCGGGTATAGGGCAATGGCTAGCAAGACATATATCTGTAGATGGGATGCAGATATCTTCATCCTTTTCGAACCCTCCCACAACTATATTATCCTCCATCACCAATTAGGCCTGATGAATTTCTGGGAATCATCAATTCTGATAGCCATTATTTGCCTGACACTGTCATTACTGGCCTACTGGAAATCGGTACTGACCAAGGGGGGTTCAATTGCCGCCTTCTTCGTCGGTATCGTCATCGGAATCATGGGCCATATCAGCTGGATATTTCTGCTCCTTGTTTTTTTCCTCACTAGCTTCATCGCCACCAAGTACAAGTTCGATTACAAAAAATCAAAAGGGCTGCAGGAAGGCAAGAGGGGCGAGAGGAAGATGAAAAACGTGCTGGCCAACGGGGCGGTTCCGATTGCGGTGGCTGTTTTGAGCTGGCAAAATGATTTTTACCCATATCTGGACAAAGAATTGGGCTCGATATTGTTCATCACGGCAATCGCCGTGGCTGCCTCGGATACGATGGCCAGCGAACTGGGAATTTTGTCGAAGAGGGTTTATTTGATCACCAACAGGAGACGGGTGAAGGCGGGTGTGGACGGAGGTGTTTCGGCACTTGGCCAGTTCGCCGCTTTCATCGCCGCCGCCTATACCGCCCTTCTGGGCTTCTTCACCTTTTCCTATTTCGATATGATGGGCCACGGGTGGTGGGTGATCCTCCTGGTGACCTTCCTTGGATTCCTGGGATGCCAGGTGGACAGCGTGTTCGGGGCAACCTTGGAGCGCCGGGGCATTCTTACAAAATTATCAAATAACCTTAGCTCGATAGCCATCGGGACAATATTGGCATGGGTGGTAATGACATGGCTCGTATGAAATTGCTAATGATAATCTGCGACGGGATGGCCGACAGGCCCTCGGAAGAACTTGAAGGAAGGACGCCCCTTGACGCGGCCGACACACCGGTCATGGACAGGCTGGCCAGAGAGGGGCAGTGCGGGATGATGAATCCCATTGGAACAGGAATCGTGCCAGGAAGCGACACCGCTCATCTTTCCCTGCTTGGCTATGACCCGTACAGGTATTACTGTGGGAGAGGAACCCTTGAAGCCGCCGGCCTGGGAATTGATATGGAGAAAGGGGATGTGGCTTTCAGATGCAATTTTGCGACATCCGATAAAGACCTTCGGGTTCTGGACAGGCGCGCCGGTCGAATTTCAGGAGGAACTGTTGAACTGGCAAAGGCGCTGGACGGTCGGATGATCGAGGATGTCAGGGTGATATTCAAGGAGGCGGTGGAACATCGCTCCGTCATGGTCCTGAAGGGAACTGGCCTGTCATCCGAGGTTTCCGAGACCGATCCGCACAAGGAGGGGGAGATAGTCTGGACGGCAAAAGCCCTTAAGCCAGAGGCCGAAAAAACGGCCAGGATACTAAATGAATTCACCAGGATGTCCTTTGATATCCTTGATAAACATCCGGTCAATCTGGACAGAAAGGAAAAGGGGCTGCTGCCCGGAAACATCATTCTGTCCAGGGGGCCGGGAGATGTGCCAGATATTCCATCCTTCTCGGTAAAGCACGGTATGGAAGCCGGAGCAATCGTGGGGATAACCCTCGTCAAGGGGCTGTGCAGGATACTCGGCATGGAAGTTATCGAAGTTGATGGAGCCACGGGGGGTGCCGATACCAATCTGGCCGGAAAGATGGACGCGGCAATCAATGCCCTGATAGAGAAGGATTTTGTCCTGCTTCATATCAAGGGGACCGATGTTTTCGGCCATGATGGGGATGTGGCTGGAAAAAAGGAATACATACAGAAGGTGGATGCCAGCCTGGGGCCGTTGGTGGAAAAACTGGGCGACGACGTGCTGCTGGCCCTGACAGCCGACCATTCCACACCCACCTCTGTGAAGGACCATGCATCTGACACGGTTCCGCTGCTGGTACACGGCAGGGGGATGAGATTTGACAATGTCCAGAAATTCAGCGAGACGGAAGCCGCCGGTGGTATGCTTGGCACTATCAATGGCCAGGAATTGATGCCGCTTATGAAGGGACTGGCAGGGTGGGTCGATAAGTTCGGCGCGTAAGCCTTTTCTTTTATTCCTCGCTGCGCTGGCTCACCCTCCAAAAGAAAAGGTTTCCCAATCCAAAAGTAAAACTCGGGTTCACCTGCTCGCTC
>JAGLSY010000272.1 GCA_023135545.1 Thermoplasmata archaeon
GCGGAAATATGGAAAAAGGTCGTCAGGTCGGGAGCCAGTCTTGCTGAGGCCTCGGCCGTGGTGAAAATTCCTGCTATCTGGCTGGCAAATATCATGACAAAAAGCATTACAAATAATTCAAATATAAAGCCGATCTTGATAGAATAATTCAGTGCCGTGTTGATGTTCTTGTAGGCCTTTTTTCCGTACATCGCCCCGGATACAGATATCACCGCTGTGGCTATGCCCAATAGCGGCAATATTCCCAGCATGGATATTCTCCAGCCGGTGGTGAAGATCGCCACCCCATCATTCCCGGCCACCCAGACAATTATCAAATTGAGAATTATCATGTTGATGGACATGGAAAGCTGTTGGACCGATGCCGGAAGTCCCACTTTGAATATGTCCCTGGTTATCCCGCGGTTGAACTTGAAACCCTTGAATCTGATGTCGATATAGGTTCCCTTTTTGATGAAGAGCCAGTAGAAGAGCAAGGCCGAGGTGGAGCCCATCGACAGCAGGGTTGCCCAGGCAGCTCCGGTTACGCCCAATCCCAACCCGAACTCACCGAAGACGCCCGGGTTGCCGGGCCCGAATATGAAGATCGGATCTAGTATTATGTTCAATACACCGCCGAGCATCATGGCCATCATGGCCCTCTTCACATCTCCTTCGGCCCTAAGCAGTGAGTTGGAAACATTTGCGAAGAATATGATGATGGAACCGGAGAACAAAATCCTCGAATAATCGGTGGCCCAATCAATTACAATTCCCTCGGCCCCCATGCCTATGTATATGGCTCTCATTGCAATCAGAAATGGTATTGTAATAATAACAGCCAGTATCACCATATAGACCATGGTGTGGCTCCCAACATTGTCCGCCCCCTCCTTGTCATTTGCCCCGATGCGCCTTGATATTGCGGCTCCGCCGCCCACCCCCAAACCGGTGGCCAGTGCTATCAGCATGAAGAAAAAGGGAAAGAAGAAGCCGACCGCCGACAGGGCCTCTGGACCGAGCAGGGAAACCCAGATGGCGTCCACAAGGTTGTAAATGGTCTGGATGGACATGGCCACTATCATGGGGATGGCAAGCTTGACAATGGCCTTTTTCGGGTCGCCGAGAAGCGTCTTTACGCCAGTGGTTGATTTGACACTGGCTCCGTGATTGGCTGGGCTATGGGCTGTCACGCATCTGGATAAAGTGGAACCTTATATAAAATGAAAGGCAGATTATTTAGGTTCATAATCTGTTACAATATCACTCATCAGGATCTACACACGTGATTAAGAATTTAGGAATTTCATCGCTAACCTCTATGCCCCCTTGAAGTTTGCCGATCTGATATTCCAAATTATCGGAAACTTTGATTATTATCATCAACTTCGAACTATTGTACAAAGGTGTTTAAAAAGTTTTCTATGGCTCATTGGCCAAATGTGAATGCTCACACTAACTGGATGAACAAATTATCATTCAGACGTAAACTACCGGGCCATAAATGACCTGGAAGTTTACATTCCAAAAGCCATATGTCCCAACTCGCAGA
>JAGLSY010000273.1 GCA_023135545.1 Thermoplasmata archaeon
GTTTAAGCTCTGCGTCCATTTGATGATTTATTGATGGACATACGGCGGTGTTCTTGTTACTGGAAGGTCGATTCATCCCAATCCTAAAAGGAATGGGCTTCTCGACCCTTTGCAGTAAGCACAATCGTTAATATAAACGGCAGACATCTCCCTCCAATGGCAGAAATAAGGCCGATGAAAAGAAGGGAACTGGAGATGACTCTGCAATCCCTGAGCCAGCTCGATGAGCCCTCGGCTTCCCTGGAACAATACCCGACGCCGTCGACCATGGCTTCCGACATACTGTTCATTGCCAAATCTCTTGGAGACGTGGACGATAAGGCGGTGATGGACCTGGGCTGCGGGAACGGCATATTTGCCATCGGGGCCGGTCTGATGGGAGCCGGAGAGGTCGTGGGTGTGGATATTGATGAAAAGGCTGTTGATATAGCCCGAAAGAATGCTGCTGGCCTTGATCTGGAAATAGAATTCAGGATCATGGATATAAGGAATTTTGAAGAAAAGGGTGATGTGGTATTCCAGAACCCTCCGTTCGGCTCCCAGAAAAAGCGTGCTGACCGCCCCTTCCTGGAAAAGGCGATGGAATTGGCTGATGTCGTGTACACCATCCACATGTCCGAGACGCGTGATTTCATAGAGAAAATAACCGGAGCCAGTGGTTTCAGGATAGACATAGAGAAAAAGTATAAATTCGAGATAAGGCATACCTTCAAATTCCACAAGAGGGAGCGGGCCTTTTTCGACGTCACGCTCTTCAGGCTTGTGAGGGGTTTGAATGTGCGAGTGTAATGAGCATATTCAAAATTCCGAAATTGAATGCGAGAACGAAGTGATTGCATTCAAAAGCTCGAATGAAGTAAGAGATTCGAAATGGAGGAATTAGATATGGCGGAAAATGGGAAAAATGTGCTGCCCGGCGACGTGTTGGCCACTGCCGAAGAATATCTCTCAGGCGAGGGGACGTACATATTGGATGGAAATATCTGCTCTGCCATAGCCGGAGAATCGCAATTCGATAGGGAGGAGATGGTTGCCAATGTGGTTCCGGCAAGGGGGCCAGCGGTGCCCAGGGTCGACGATATAGTCTACGGCAAGATTAACAGCGTTAACCCCCAGATGGTTTCCGTGGACCTGTTGTGCATCGAAGGTCAAGATAGGCAGCTGGCTACCCTTCAAAGGGGCAATCTCCACGTGTCCAACATGGAGGCTGGCCACACCAAAAAACCCAGGATGCTCTTCAAATCAATGGAACTGGTCAGGGCCAGGGTTATTCAGGACGAGCCGTCCATCCAGCTTTCCACAGCATCACAGGAGCTGGGAATCGTGAAGGCCTACTGCAGAAGATGCCGCGGAATCCTGGACATCAAGGGAGGAGGGTCTGTGGTGCGATACCTGCGAGATAAAAGAGGAGCGCAAGATGGCCGACAATTACGGACTGGCATTCCCCACTGAGTTATAGTAGTTACAGTAATCTCCAAGCCTGGGTCCCAGTAATTATTAGCATGGGTCTCAGTATTATCCATTATGGTGGGGGTGGTAGGTGGGCAAAGAGTGTACCAGGGACGGAAGTTTCAACTCAAATCAGATGGAATATAGAAAGTAATATGAAGGTTCGAAAACATATGGTTTGATGAAGGGGTATAAATGAGCGTTACCACAGAAGACTTAGTAAGGGAGATAAGGCAGCTCCGTGCCGAATTGCAGCAGATGAGAACCATAGTGAACTCGCTCGTTAATATTATAGTGGATGTAGAAGGGCTGGATGAGGAAACCGAGATGTTCATCCCGGACAGTTCGGAAAATTACCTCATGTACAACTGATTGATATCATGAAAGAGGTATCGGAGATTGTCGGAGCCCATGATTCTTGGCGTTCTCAATGCATAAATCTAATTCCCTCCGAGAATGTTTTGAGCACGAGAAGTTAGAAATATATTGTCAACAGACATGGCCAGTCGATACACTCTGCCAATAAATCAGGAGGTTCACGGCTCCTTTGTCGAGAACGCCTACAGGGGAACCCGGGGATTGGACAAGGTGGAGGCGCTGGCCAATGAGCTGGCCTCCGATATCTTTTCTGTAAAACATGTCACCTTCGCCCCACTGTCCGGCCACATAGCCGCACTCGGTGCCCTGCTTTCCCTGTGCGAGAAGGGGGACCTGGTCATGGCCCTGGATTCTTCCTCCGGCGGCTATGATGGTTACAATTCCGATTATATTCCCGATATGCTTGGCCTGAGAGCCGACACCCTGCCCTTCGCTCCGGAAATCTGGAATATTGATGTTGAGAAGGCAGTTGAGAAAATCGTTGAACAGAAACCGAAACTTGTTGTTCTGGGTGCCAGCTTCTTTCCATTTCCACATCCGGTCCGGGAAATTTCAGAGGTATGCAGGGAGGTCGGAGCCTATCTGGCCTATGACGGATGCCATGTTTTCGGACTGATTGCCGGGGGAGAATTCCAGAGCCCGCTGGCCGAGGGTGCCGACCTCCTGATTGGCAACACCCACAAGTCTTTCTTCGGACCCCAGGGCGGGGCACTTATGACCAATGACAGCCAGATATTTGACAGAATAAAGAAAAATCTTACCTGGCGCACGGTGGACAACATACACTGGAACCGGATTGCAGCAACTGCCCAGGCTCTTTGCGAGGTCAAGGACCATGGAAAAGGATATGCGGGCCAGGTTGTCGGAAACTCGAAGGCACTGGCACGTGCCCTTGACGATGGAGGTCTGAGGCCATTGTTCAGAGAACTGGGGTACACCGCATCCCATCAGATCATGCTGGACCCCGAGGAGCTGGTAGCTTCCAAGGGGCTGGACTTCAATTCGATGGCTATAATCCTGGAAAGGTCAAACATCATAATCGATGCGGTGGGCAGACTGGGAACCAATGAAATTACAAGGCTAGGCATGGTGGAGGGGGATATGGAGAGGGTGGCAGAACTGATAATCGGGGCTCTTGACGGGGAAGATGTACTTGAAAAGGTACTGAAATTCAGAAGAAATTATAATGTTTGCTTTTGTTGAATTACCTTTTTTGCCAATAAATGTATTGGTGGCATGTTCTTAATGCGAAATATGCCAGATTATTGAAAAAAACATCAAATATCTGTAATAAAGAGATACAGTTTTATACCCAATCACAATGTCCACCCAAAACCTCATCATAGATGAGGCGGTATCGCGAACATTACCCACATGACCGGGAAGATGTTTTGCGAAGAACCTGCTTAAGAGCAGGAGGGAGTACATGAGCGACAAAATATATCCAGTTCCGGAAGCCATGCGCCAAAGAGCCCACATCAACAGCATGGAAGAGTACAAGAGAATGTATGAGGAATCGATAATAGATCCCGATGGCTTTTGGTCAAAGATTGCTGAAAATTTCACGTGGTTCAAGAAATGGGACAAGGTGAGGAGCTATGATTTTGTCGAGGGGCATATCAAGTTCTTCGAGAATGCCAAGACCAACCTATCCTATAACTGCCTTGACAGACAGCTGGAGACCCGCGGAGACCAGGTGGCCATCATCTGGGAGGGCAACGAACCAACCGATGGTTCCAAACTCACCTATAAGGAATTGCACACCGAGGTCTGCAAATTCGCCAACGTCCTGAGGAAAATGGGCGTCAAGAAGGGCGACAGGGTCTGCATGTACATGCAGATGCTTCCCGAGCTGCCAATCGCCATGCTGGCCTGTGCAAGGATAGGAGCGGTTCACTCCATCGTCTTCGGAGCCTTTTCGGCAGATTCCCTGAAGGACAGAATCAATGATTCCGAGTGCAAAATACTGATAACCCAGGACACTGCCCTCAGAGGAAAGAAGCAGGATATCCCGATGAAGACCAACGCCGACAGGGCGCTCGAAGAGTGTCCCAGCATCGAGAAGACCATCGTTTTGAGGAGGACTGGACTTGATATTCAGATGAAGGGCGGACGCGACATCTGGTGGCATGATGAGATGGCAGCCGACGACATCACGGGCGACAGTCCGTGGGAGGAGATGGATGCAGAAGATCCACTTTTCATCCTCTACACTAGCGGCTCCACGGGAAAGCCAAAGGGCGTTCTCCACACCACCGGCGGATACATGGTATACGCGGCAACCACCCACAAATACGTCTTCGACTACCATGATGGAGACATATACTGGTGCACCGCGGATATCGGCTGGATCACCGGCCA
>JAGLSY010000274.1 GCA_023135545.1 Thermoplasmata archaeon
TCAAAGATATCACACCGTCGGCCACATATTCCACCAGGCCGTCCCTTGAGGCAGATGGATTGTCTTCTTTAACTTCGGCCGTGAACAGGGCTGTTGCGCCAGCCTCCTTTATCTGCTTGCAGAGGTTGAAAAGATTGCTCCTCTTGTCTGCCTCGTCATCGAACATCATGCTCAGCAGTGAGACCGAGTCCAGCACCACTCTCTTGGCTCCGAATTCTTTGATGAACCTGGGCAGTTCGCTTTTTATCCTCATGACCGTGGTCTTCGCATCGGCCGGTTCCAACTTGACAAGTGATAATGTGTGATTATCAATATGGGGTTGGAGGTCCCAGCCGTAGTTGGCTGCATTCTTCTTTATGGATGTTTCATCTTCTTCCAGGCTTATGAATATGGCCTTCTCACCCTTGGCCAGCCCGTTCCACACGTACTGGAGGGCCAGGGTGGTCTTTCCGGTCCCGCAGGAGCCCATGACCGCCAGTATGTGGCCGGCAGGTATGCCGCTGCCTATCATCTCGTCCAGGCCGGTTATGCCAGTTGTTATTTTTTCTTCACTCATCTTCCGTCCTCCAAAATTTTAAACACCATAAGAACACCTAAGAAATTATATCCATATTGACAACAGTGAGGCCGAACCTGGAACTCACCATGGTCGGGAATCTAGCCACCCTGTCGTTCTCGATGTGGGGAAGGACGCTCATGAACTTTTCAATGTATATGTACCTCTGCCTTTTCATGGTTCTGAGATAATGGTTCCACTCGAATATCAAGACGCCGTCCACACTGTCCAGTATCATCTGCTCGTGCTGCTTGTCCATGATTCCCCTGGTCAGAAGGAAATAGATGATGCCGTTCCACCTCTTCGCGGCCCGCTGGATGCCCCTGAGAACCCCGACCAGCTCCGGAATTTCCACTACCCCGCTCAGCACCAAATCTGTTAGCGAATCGATAATTATCATGGAGTTCTGGGCGTTCTCGTCGAGGAAGGACACCAGGGATTCCAGCACCGTTTCCTTCGGGGAACTGGAGAAGGGTGATGACGAGCCGTTGTCACCGTTGTCGTTGTGGGTCCAGTTGGACGGAACAATGGTCTTGCTGAAGTAACTGGCCGACAGATCCTTAAAAATAATTTTCCTCTTCAGCGCGTCGTGAAATTCCCTGTTGAAAGAAAGGCCAATCTCCCTGAGGATATCCTCTTTCGATCTGGCGAAGGATACATAACATATTTTCTCAGGCAAGCCATCTACTTTGCAGTAATGGCCGAGGTAGCTATCAAAGGCCTCTGGCCGCTCCTTCACGATAGAGAGCTTGGAAGCCGATGTGTAGACAAACTCCTGCTGGCCAGCTCCTGTATCGCCCAATAGAAGTACGACTGAGCCCTCGGGTAGACCGCCATGTATTATGGCATCAAAATCCGATACCGCCGTGGGTATCTTACGTATGTTGTATCCCATCTTTACCATCCGACAGGAGGTATATGGCGCTCGGGTGATAAATATATTTCTATTGCTAAATTAAATTTATATTTCCTGTTTCCAGGTCATACATAGCACCCATGAGAGCCAGCTCCCCGGAGCTAACGGCGTTGGCAATGGCCTCGCTTCTTATGGGCAGCATCTTCAACTGCCTGCGGACATTGCCCATCTCATGATTGTCACCCAGCTCGAAGCTGGCCGCGATCTCGTCCACCAAAGGACCGCCGTCTTCACAACCCACTTCGAGGCAGTTTTCGGCAAGTGCCACAGCCCCGCAGCCGGTGTGTCCCAGAATCAGTAGAAGAGGCACCTTGAGCTTAACCACTGCGTACTCCAGGGATTGCAGGACCGCCGCATCAAAAGCCACATTGCCTGCAGCCCTCACAACGAATATATCTCCTATCCACTGGTCGAATATTATTTCAGGTATCACTCGCGAATCAGCACAGGAAAGGATCGCGGCCTTTGGACTCTGCCCTCCGACATGCATTTTCAGCTCGCTAGCATTATCTGCCACGAACCTGCCGTTCCCCTCCATCAGTTCGTTCATTACTTCCACGGGTTTCATTTT
>JAGLSY010000275.1 GCA_023135545.1 Thermoplasmata archaeon
ATCGGATGTGTGGCCGGAGCCTACCTGTATTACAGGCACATGAAACGCTGAACATTAGGTTAAGTCGGCCGCCCATGCATGTTGAAACTTCCGTCTGTGGCATTGGTCGTACCCTCCATCCATCCCCCGCCACACTGAGACATTAATATAACCCAAGCTAGCACAACACTGATATCCCACGCAGGTTGTTTGATAATATCTATAAGTAGAAATCTCCGGTGTATCCGTCTGATATCTGGGCGTCCATTGTGTATGGCGGGTAGTTGGTCTCCACATAATTCTTGGCCAGTGGCTTAGCGTATACAAAGACCACTTCCATTACCAGGCTTCCGGCGCTTCCGTCGCTGTATCCATCTTCCCAGAAGAAGTATGTCCAGACTCCGTTGGCTATGTCTGGTTGGCCATCCCAGCTGTACTGGTTGCTGGCCGCCGCCATGATGCATAATCTTCCAGCCGAGCCAAGCGTACTCATGCCTCCACTGTTGCAACTGTCGAAGAATATCAGGATATGGGTGCTATCGTATGTTGAGAATTTAGCCTCCAACTCGGCCTTCTGTATGTATGTGGTAATATCATATCCTTCGGTAGGGCAAATAACGCATTTTCCGCTTATTATACCGCCGTGTCCAGAGAAGGTGAATGCTGTGTAGTCACCAGCAACCTCAGAGGCACCCATGTCATCAAGCGCGGTCAGGATATTCGCTTTTGTCGCCTGCAGGTCTGTGTATTGGTCAACGGAATATCCGTCGCCAGCTAGGTTTGTTTTCACCTCATTGGCATCGTTGACACAGTAAGTCAGATCGTTCAGGTAGGTGAATTTATTGATGCCCACCACAACCGCGTACTTGGCACCAGGTCCGCCTCCCTCTGTGGTGAAGGAGAAGACCCACTTATCCTTGTTATCGCCCTCCATGACGCCGTCCTTGTCGCCGTCCAGCGTATTTCCCGCCAGGTCGGTTGCGGCCGTGAGTATGGTTATGGTATATGTTTCCCCTCCGAGAAGGTCGGAGCTCGGGTTGAAGGTCAAAACATCTCCACCAGCATTCCATGAGAATGTTCCAGCTGCTGCCGGAACTATGCTGAAGGCCCCCTCGGTGTTTGCCTGGTCCATTTCCTCGGTGAATGTTACCACGATGTTAGTCGAAACCGAGACGGCTGTAGCCCCATCCAGTGGGTCATTGGTGACAACCTGCGGCGGTATGATATCAGGTCCTATCACAACGATGGTCGTTGAGACCGCATCGCCCCAGTTACCTTGTGCGTCCCTTCCGCGAACCCAGAGAGTTGCGGAACCGTCGGGCCACCCGGTGGTGTCTACGGTCGCGGTCACTCCCTCGGTAACAGAATCAAATGCCCCGTCCGAAGCGCTCATCGGAGTTCCGGCCCCGGCATTTGCCGCACTGGCTCCTTCAGACCACTCGGCCTCGGCGATGTTGCTGCCCCCGGTCGTGGAGTCATCCACATTCGCGGTGAGTGTGAGCGGGCTGCCCGAATTTATAGGGTCTGGAGTGCCCTGCACATTGGAAACTATGGGTCCTGTAAGGTCAGGCTCGTTCTCCGTGGTGAATGAGAATACCCATTTGTCCTTGTTATCGCCCTCCATTACGCCGTCCTTGTCACCATCCAGCGTGTTTCCTGCAAGGTCTGTCGCGGCCGTTAGAATGGTAATGGTGTAGGTGG
>JAGLSY010000276.1 GCA_023135545.1 Thermoplasmata archaeon
GAGAAGAAGAATTACATCACCGTGGTCTTCGAGGTGACCAACTTCGAGGACTTGAAGAACTTCATAACCGAGAACATCCAGACCATGGAGCATGTGAACAAGACGAGGACTGTTCCCATGTTGGAGCCCACCTACTTCCTCATGCCCAAGGAGCATCCCGATGACCTGTTCAGGTTCCTGGTGGCCCTCAGGGTTATGCCGAAGCATTACCAGACAGTGCGCTCCAGGATAACCGGATTCAAGTATCCGAAGAACGTCTTCCTGACATATGTTTCATACACATTGGGCGAGGATGATATACTGGTGTCACTGCTGGCCGAGTCAAGAAAAGCAGCTCGTAACTTCGCCAAGATGGCCTTTGACGATGTGGACAGCATTCATTCCTATGACATCTCCAACCAGCTGACCACAAAGAGGCTGACAACCCCGGACAAGTGGAAGAAGCACCAGAACCGCTTCCTTTCCAACTTCGACAAGCATCACAAGAAAGACTACGATGCCAGGTATGACTGGGCAGACGAGTTCAAGGAAGATGCGGCAATGTCCGGAGCCTTCGTGGACGAGCTCTGATATCCATATATCTCACAATCCAATTCACATATCGAGAAATAAAACCTTTAATCCAATTTAAAGGGGAGTAGTAACAGCAAAGAGGACACCTTAGCGCTGGTGGTGTGTGAGTATGATATCAACACAACAGAGAGGAGGATTACCATGGGTAAGAGCTTGACTCAGAAGATTTTAGAGGAGCATTTGGTAGTGGGCGATTATGTGCCCGGAAAGGAGATTGGAATTAAGATCGACCAGACATTGACGCAGGACGCGACCGGAACTATGGCCTACCTGCAGTTCGAGGCCATGGGCCTGGACAGGGTCAAGACCGAGCTTTCGGTAAGCTATGTTGACCACAACACCATCCAGGTCGGCTTCGAGAATGCGGACGACCACAAGTACCTGCAGTCTGTAGCGGCAAAATTCGGCATCGTCTATTCAAAGGCCGGAAACGGAATCTGCCATCAGGTTCACCTGGAGCGGTTCGGCAAGCCAGGTAAAACTATGGTGGGCTCGGACAGCCACACGCCGACCGGCGGCGGTATCGGAATGATATCCATAGGAGCCGGAGGACTGGATGTGTCGGTTGCCATGGGCGGAGGACCCTTTTACATCATCTGCCCGAGGGTTTACAAGATTAACCTGACCGGCAGGCTACAACCCTGGGTCAGTGCCAAGGACGTCGTGATGAAGATGCTGGAGCTGTTCACAACGAAGGGCAATGTGGGCGTCATCATGGAATACGGCGGACCGGGAGTTGCCACACTGTCGGTTCCGGAGAGGGCGACCATAACCAACATGGGCGCGGAGATGGGTGTCACGACATCCATATTCCCATCTGATGAAGAGACAAGGAAATTCCTCAAAGCCCAAGCCCGTGAGGGTGACTGGATACCCCTTACGGCTGATGAGGATGCCGAGTATGACAAAGTTGTTGACCTGGACCTCAGCACCATCGAACCCCTGGCCGCGGCACCACACAGCCCCGGAAATATAGTCAAGGTAAGCGAGATGGCCGGCACAAACATAGACCAGGTTCTGGTCGGCTCGTGCACAAACTCATCCTACAAGGACATCGTAACAGTTGCCAAGATAATGAAGGGCAAAAAGGCCCATCCAGATATCTCGTTCGGAGTTGCCCCGGGTTCGAGGCAGGTTCTCCAGATGGCGGCGAAAGAGGGCTACCTGGCCGACCTCATAGACTCGGGAGCCAGGATTCTCGAATCCGCATGCGGTTTCTGCATAGGAAACCACCAGAGCCCCAAGACCGATGCCATATCTCTGAGGACCAACAACAGGAACTTCGAGGGACGGAGCGGAACCAAGAGCGCCCAGGTTTATCTGATAAGCCCGGAGGTGGCAGCCGTTTCCGCGCTCGAAGGCACCTTCACGGACCCGAGGAACGCCGGTATCGAGTTTCCGAAGGTGGATATGCCGGATTCTTTCCTGATCGACGATTCCATGTTCATATTTCCGCAAGATGCACCATCCAGCGTGGAGATTTACAGGGGTCCCAACATCGGCGACCCGCCTTCCAACGACAAGATGGCAGACAGCATCGTGGGAGACATCATGCTGAAAGTTGGAGATAAAATAACCACGGACCACATCATGCCAGCTGGCGCTCGACTCAAATACAGGTCCAATGTTCCAAAGTATTCCGAATACGTATTCGAGCCGGTGGACACCACCTTCCCGACACGCTCCATGGAGAACAAGAGGAAGGGCAGGCACAACATCGTGCTGGCTGGTGAATCCTATGGCCAGGGCAGTTCAAGGGAGCATGCGGCCCTTTGTCCCATGTACCTGGGCGTCAAGGCTGTCATCGCAAAATCGGTCGAGAGGATACATGCGGCCAATTTGGTAAACTTCGGAATTGTCTCGCTGTCCTTCAAGAATGTGGAGGACTACGACAAGATAGACCAGGGCGACGAGATCGAGATGCCCGATATCAAGCAGAAGATAATGAACGGTGAGCCGGTCATCCTCGTTGACAAGACGAAGGGGCTGGAACTTGAGCTGGAGTACAATTTCTCCCAAAGACAGAAGGAGATACTGTTCGAGGGAGGACTGCTGGCATACACCGTGAAATGATAGATGATCAATATAATCAAACACATGAGGAAACAATTATAACATGACAGGAGAGTAGAAAAATGGCACAGAAAGCGATAAGAGAAGCGGACGGGAAGATAATGATGGCCCGCCTGCTCAAGGAATATACGGATGGAAAATACACGGTCCGCAACAGGTTCATATCTGTCGGGCCGGACACCGACCTGAAAAAGCTGCCCGGCAAGTACAAGTGGCTGACCAAGGAAAAACTGGTGGTCAAGCCGGACCAGCTTATCAAAAGAAGGGGCAAGAGCAAGCTCCTGCTGCTGAATGCGGACTGGAAGGATGTCGAAAAGTGGATAAAGGCCAGGATGAGCAAGAAGGTGACGGTCGGAAAAACGACCGGCATTCTGGACCACTTCATCGTGGAACCATTCATTTCCCACAAGGCCAGTGATGAATATTACTTCGCCATAACATCCAACATCAAGGGCGACGAGATATTGTTCTATCACCAGGGTGGTGTGGATGTCGGAGACATTGACGCCAAGGCCGTGAGGATGCAGATCCCGGTCGGAGAATTGCCGGGTGCGGCAGATATCGAAAAGAAGCTGCTCGGCAAGGTCGAGAAGAACAGAAAGAAAATGCTGGCCGGTTTCTTTGAGGGCATGTTCAAGTTCTACGCAGACCTTAACTACGCCTACCTGGAGATAAATCCGGTGGTCGTGGTCGGCAAGGATGTTTACGTCCTTGACCTGGCCGCAAAGCTGGACGACACGGCGGCCTACATGTGCGGCAAGAAGTGGGGAGGCATCGAGTTTCCATCACCATTCGGCAGGATAAGAACCAAGGAAGAGGAGTACATCGACATGCTGGACTCCAAGACCGGCTCATCCCTTAAGCTCACAGTTCTGAACCCCGAAGGAAGGGTCTGGACAATGGTAGCTGGCGGCGGGGCATCCGTCATCTACGCCGATACGATAACCGACCTGGGCTTCATGGATGAGATGGCCAACTACGGAGAATACTCTGGCAACCCCAATGAGGAATTCACTTACCTCTACGCCAAGACCGTGCTGGAGCTTATGACCAGAAAGCCAAACCCGAAGGGCAAGTTCCTGATAGTGGGCGGCGGAATAGCCAACTTCACGGATGTAGCAAAGACCTTTACCGGCATCATCCGGGCGCTTCGCGAATACGGTGACAGGCTGAAGAAACAGAAGGTAAAGATCTACGTGCGCAGGGGCGGACCGAACTACCCGACCGGCCTGAAAAATATCGGGGCATTGAAGGAAGAGATCGGCCTTGACATTGAGGTTTACGGACCCGAGACCCACATGACCAACATCGTCGCCTGGGCCCTTGACCCCAAGAAAGCAAAGGCCAAGAAGACCAAGGGAGGGATGTATTAATGAGAGAGCGAAGCGATTTCATTAAACAGCACCGACCGAAGGGAGGTGATGCATGATGGCTGCGAAAAAGACCACAAAGAAGACTGCCACCGCCAAGAAGCCAACAGCGAAGAAAGCGGCTGGCGGCAAGAAGGATTACGAGCTTTTCGACGACAAGACACAGGCCTTCATCTACAACATGCAGGTGAACGCCACCCAGAGGATGCTGGACTTCGACTACGTGAGCGAAAGGGAGACACCATCTGTTGCGGCAATCGTCAACCCGACCGGCAGGGACGGCCTCCAGAAGTTCTTCTTCGGACCGAAGGAGATACTCTTACCGACCTACAAGTCACTGGCCACAGCTTCCAAGAAGCATAAGAATGTGGACGTCATGATTAGTTTCGCTTCATTCAGGTCGGCACCCCAGTCTGTTGAGGAAGCATTTGCGATCAAGCAGTTGAGAACCATAGTCATCATCGCCGAGGGAATTCCGGAGCGCAGAATGAAGGAGCTCAACGCCAAGGCGAAGAAGCTGGACCGTGTTCTCATAGGGCCGGCAACTGTCGGCGGAATTCAAGCGGGAGCATTCAAGATAGGCAACACGGCCGGAACCATTGACAACATCATCGAGTCAAAACTTCACAGGGCTGGCTCCGTTGGTTTTGTTTCAAAGTCCGGTGGCCTATCCAACGAGGCCTATAACATCATAGCCAGGAACACCGACGGTCTGTACGAGGGGATCGCGATAGGCGGTGACAAGTACCCCGGCAGCACGCTGATGGACCACCTGATGAGATACGAGAAGAACCCCAAGGTCAAGATGCTGGTCTGCCTCGGAGAGGTGGGCGGCCTGGATGAATACAACATCGTCGAGGCGCTGGAGAAAAAGAAGATCAAGAAACCACTGGTGATGTGGGTTACAGGCACGTGTGCAAAAGCCTTCAAGACCGATGTCCAGTTCGGACACGCCGGTGCAAAGGCGGATGCAGAAGCCGAAACGGCGGATGCCAAGAACAAGGCATTGAAGAAGGCCGGGGCCATAGTGCCCAACTCCTTCGACAACTACGCCGAGAAGATAGCCAGCACCTACAAGAAACTCGTCAAGCAGGGTGTCATCAAGCCGGCACCCGAGCCCGAGGCACCAGTTATACCAATCGACTATGCCAAGGCCATGAAAGAAGGAGCTATCCGGAAGCCGGCCAGTTTCATTGCCACCATATCCGACGAGCGGGGCGAGGAGCTTTTCTACGGCAACATGCCCATCTCCCAGGTTTTCAAGAGGGATATTGGCCTGGGCGGCGTGCTGAGCATACTTTGGTTCAAAAAACTGATGCCAAGATACTCTTGTAAATTCATCGAGATCGTGCTGATGGTGGTCGCAGACCACGGGCCGGCTGTTTCCGGAGCCCACAACACAATAGTCGCAACCAGGGCTGGCAAGGATTTGATTTCTTCATTGGTCAGCGGATTGCTGTGCATCGGACCGAGGTTCGGAGGAGCCATCGACGGTGCGGCCCAGATGTTCTCATCGGCCTATGACAGAGGCCTTACCCCACAGGAATTCGTCAACGAGATGAAGGCCAAGGGCGTGAATATCCAGGGCATCGGCCACAGGATCAAAAGCATACATAACCCGGACATGAGAGTTACCGTGATCAAGAATTACGTGAAGAAGAACTTCAAGAAGATGCCACTGCTGGACTATGCTCTCGAGGTGGAGAAGATAACGACATCAAAGAGAGATAACCTCATACTGAACGTGGACGGCTGCATCGGAATATGCTTCGCCGACATGCTGAGAAATGAATTCCCCAAGGAAGTGGCAGACGAATACATCAACATGGGCGCGCTGAACGGTCTTTTCGTTCTCGGAAGGAGCATCGGCTTCATGGGCCACCACCTGGACCAGAAGAGGATGAAGCAGGGAATGTACAGGCATCCGTGGGATGACATACTCTACATGAAGGAGTAAGAAATTCAAGGAGCAATAACAATGACACAGACATCAAAGATAATCTACACAAAAGTCGATGAAGCGCCAGGACTGGCAACCTACTCTTTCCTCCCAATAGTCAAGGCATTCACGGACGCGGCAGGTGTTGCCGTTGAAACCAGGGATATTTCTCTGGCAGGCAGAATTGCCGCAAGGTTTCCCGAGAATCTGACCGAGGAGCAAAGAATACCCGATGACCTGACAGAATTAGGCGGCCTGGTAAAGAAGCCGGAGGCCAACATAATCAAGCTTCCCTGCATCAGTGCTTCGATTCCCCAGTTGAAAGCTGCCGTTAAAGAATTACAGGAGAAGGGATACAACCTACCGGATTACCCGGAGAACCCCCAAAACGAGGCAGAGAAGGAAACCAGAGCCAGGTACGATAAAATCAAGGGAAGCGCCGTAAATCCAGTTCTTAGGGAAGGCAATTCAGACCGCAGGGCTCCGAACTCCGTGAAAAACTACGCAAAGAAGAACCCGCATCCGATGGGGGAGTGGACCGCTGACTCGAAGTCACATGTTGCAACCATGAGCAGCGGGGACCTATGCTCCAACGAGAAATCCATCACAATCACGGAAGCGACAGCCGGGGATTCCAGAATCGAGTTCATCGGCCAGGACGGTAACACCAGGGTTCTGAAAGATAAACTGGCACTTCTGGACGGCGAGGTAATCGATGGAACGGTCATGAGCCAGCGCGCTCTCCGTGCCTTCCTCGAGGAGCAGATAGAGGACGCAAAGCAGCAAGGAATACTCTTCTCGGTTCACCTGAAGGCCACGATGATGAAAGTTTCCGACCCGATATTTTTCGGTCATGTGGTCTCTGTTTTCTTCAAAGAGGTTTTTGATAAGCATGCATCCGTCTTTGCGGAGCTGGGCATCAGCCCCAACAACGGGCTGGGTGACCTTTATGCCAAAATCGAGAGCCTGCCTGACGATAAGAAGGCCGAAATCGAGACCGACATCCAAGCAACATATGAAAACAGGCCGCAACTGGCAATGGTGAACTCCGACAAGGGCATCACCAACCTGCATGTTCCAAGCGATATCATCATCGATGCATCCATGCCAGCCGCAATCCGCGCATCAGGACAGATGTGGAATGCTGACGGAAAGCTGCAGGACACGAAATTCACGATACCTGACAGCAGTTATGCCGGAGTGTACCAGGAAGTGGTCGATGACTGCAAAAGGAACGGGGCCTTTGACCCGACGACCATGGGTACGGTTCCCAATGTTGGCCTCATGGCGCAGAAGGCAGAGGAATACGGCTCTCATGACAAGACCTTCCTGTGCCCCGGCAACGGAACAGTTCGCGTTGTATCGGCTTCGGGCCAGACCTTGCTCGAGCACACGGTTGAAGAGGGCGATATCTGGCGAATGTGCCAGGTAAAGGACCTCCCCATCCAGGATTGGGTAAAACTGGCCGTGAACAGGGCGAGGGCGACCGGTTGGCCTGCGATCTTTTGGCTGGATAAAAACAGGGCGCATGATGCCCAGCTTCTGGAGAAAGTTCACCGTTATTTGCAGGACCTTGACACATCCGGCCTGGATATCCGCGTCATGCCCCCGATAGAGGCCACACGCTTCTCCATCCAGCGCATGAGAGAGGGCAAGGACACCATCTCGGTCAGCGGCAACGTGCTCAGGGATTATCTTACAGACCTGTTCCCGATCCTCGAGGTCGGGACCAGTGCCAAGATGCTTTCCATCGTTCCGTTGATGAACGGCGGCGGTTTGTTCGAAACAGGAGCAGGCGGCTCGGCACCCAAGCACGTCCAGCAATTCCAGGCCGAAGGCCACTTGAGATGGGATTCCCTTGGGGAATTCCTGGCTCTCGCGGCATCATTGGAACACCTGGCCATCACGACCGACAATGCCAAAGCCCAAATTTTATCAGAAACACTGGACAAGGCAACCGGCAAATTCCTGGTGGAAAACAAATCACCATCACGTGTGGTCAACGAGCGGGATAACAGAGGAAGCCACTTCTACCTGACAATGTACTGGGCAGAGGCACTGGCCGGGCAGGACAAGGACCCCGAGCTGAAGGCCAGATTTTCCGAGTTGGCTCAGGAGCTGGCAGCCAACGAGGCCAAGATAAATGAAGAACTCATGGCGGCACAGGGACAGCCTGTCGATGTGGGCGGCTACTACAGGCCGAATGATGGACTGGGTACAAAGGCGATGCGCCCGAGCCAGACCTTCAATGCTGCGATAGCGTCTCTCTGAACAGGCTGAATAGGCATGAGTAAAATGAAAGGCCGTTAACTGGCGGCCTTTCAACATTTCATTTTTTTATCCATGCTATTTCGAGAACTGTACAAAGAAAGTTATAAGTATTTCGAGAACTGTACAAATCTATACTTATACTCAATATGATATAATCAATAATCAGCAGAAGCCTGCCCTTGATGGGTTAACACAGGAAAAGAAGCCAAGGAGGAGGCGAGGGCAGTCTTCAGCACACTGGAGACAGGGCTTCTGCAGAGGTGAAGTGGATGAAAAAGGGAAGAAAGGGAATAGAGTGTGGCAAGATAATGAACAGGTTCTGGATGTGGCTCTTAGCCTGTATGCTGGTCATTTCACCTCTTGCTTCTTTTGCGATTATCGGGGTTGTGGGCGGAACCGGCAGCTCGGAAACCGTCTCCAGCAATCCATCGAATTTACTTTTGGCGACAGGGTCAGTATTGAACATCAACACTGGTGAAAATTTCACCACAATTCAGGATGCGATTGATGATTCAGATACATTGGACGGTCACATAATCGAGATAGGAGCCGGCACCTATGCCGAGCATGTGAATGTCACCAAATCATTGGAGATATATGGTGTTGACAAGGCCGCCTCGATAGTCAGCGGGCCATCAATCGATATGATCTTCAATATCACCGCAGACAATGTCAAAATTCATAATCTATCAATAACCGGCTCGGGTCATGCAATTAGATTATGGAATGCAGGATATGCAACCATCTCCGATTTGTATGTCAGTTGTTCCGGAGGGGTGGTAATAGCCGATAATTCGTTCAATAATCATATTCAAAATGTGGAGAGCAGTACTGGCAATAATATTTTTGGAATGTATTTTTTTAATTGCAATTATACAACTGTCATCAATTCGACCCTGATTACTGACAGTGATGGAATATTTCTAGAAGATTGCAATGACTTTACCCTTATCGGAAACAATGCCAGTCATGGTATGTTCGGCATCTTCCTTTCAAACTCAAGCAGAAATATCATACAGGACAATTCAATATACGACAACCATTTTTCATTTGCCGTTGGTGCAGGATTACTAATACAAGCTGGCTCGAATTTTAATACAATAGAAGGCAATGAAATTGGGATTAATGATTATGGTATTGAAATTTCTAATTCGGCAGATAACGTCGTCAGGTACAATAGCATTATTAACAATTTCAAGGGCTCCAGCATTGCCAGTCTGACTTGTATGAATAACTCTATTTACAACAACAATTTTCTGAACAGTGTCTTTTACCAGGCAAATGACATCACCCTGACAAACTTCTGGAATTCCTCCTACCCGACAGGAGGAAATTACTGGTCTGATTATGTCGGTCCAGATGTGTTTTCAGGCCCGTTGCAAGACCAGCCGGGCAGTGATGGGATTGGAGATACACCATATGTGGATATCCAGGGCGGGGCAGGGAACCAGGATAATTATCCTTTGATGTATCCATTGGGGGATGGGCCAGTCCACAATGTTGACACAGACGAATTCTTTCCAGCCATCCAGATAGCCATCGATGATCCCGACACCCTGGATGGGCACACCATAGAGGTGAGCGCTGGGACTTATAATGAGAATGTTGAGATCCATAAATCGGTCACATTAATTGGGGAAGACAATGAAACTACATTAATAGGAGGGAATGGTAGTGGTAATATTGTATTCATCAACAATGTGGATTGGGTAACGATTAGCGGATTTTTAATTGATGGAAACTACCAATCGTTTCACGGAATCTATCTTTTACATGCTGACAATTGCACAATTATCAATAATCACATTATTCGTAATAGCAATAATGGTATAAGAATAGAGCATTCTTCTTACGGTATTGTCTCAAATAATAATGTGTCCAGTAATTCAAATGTTGGTGTTTACCTCTGGGGGACCCTTGCAGATGGCATACCACGATTCAATATAATATCAAATAGCAAACTTGAGAATAATAGTGGTTATGGTATAAGGTTGGATTCCGCACAGAATAATGATATCCTCAATAATTCAATCATTGATAACGGTGCAGGTACCCATCTTCAAGCGAATTCAGATTATAATTTCTATTTCAATAACAATATATCCTCAAACAGTGGTCAAGGAATTTCATTATCTGCTGGTGATAACTTTAATACATTTATTGGGAACACTATTTCATTGAATGATGAAGGCGTAGATATTCCGAGCACCAGCCCATCAAATAACTATTTCTATCATAACAATTTCATTGATAATACTATTCAAGCCTCAGATATATCAACCAACTTCTGGAATGACACATATCCGTCTGGCGGCAACTATTGGTCAGACTATACTGGTAATGATGTATTTTCCGGTCCAAACCAGGACCTGCCAGGCAGTGATGGGATTGGAGATACACCATATGTGGATATCCAGGGCGGGGCAGGGAACTTGGATAATTATCCCCTGATGACACCCAACGGCTGGCTGAACATTACACCTAGCCCGATTTTAAACTGGTCTGTCACTACTTCACCTTGGATTCGAGGCGAGCCTGCTGTTTATGACCTTGATGGAGACGGAGATATGGAAATCGTGGTCGGCGACACTGCTAACAAAGTTCTTTGCCTGGACCATTATGGAAATGAGATTTGGAATGTTTCAGTTATAGGTGACATATATGTATCACCGCCTGCAATTGACGACCTTGATAATGATGGGATTCCAGAAATATTGGTATCTGTGCAATACTACCCAAGCCCTCCAAACGAAGGCCGTGTCTATTGCATTGCTCCAAACGGCTCAATTAACTGGATTTATTTCAATCAAAATCCACCACCGACATCTGGCCCAGCGATATTTGATATCAATGATGATGGTAATAAAGAAGTTATTGTAAACATGATGGGTGCTGGCACAGTTTGCTTGGACCATGATGGCAATCAATTATGGCGTACCTTGTTTCCGGATTATAAAACAAATGTCAATCCCAGGGGCGTAACACCAACTATCGAAGATATTGATGGCGATGGTGAATATGAAATAGTAACACCGGTAGACCACACTGGCGTGGCTGTTCTTGATAAGAATGGTAACCTAACATGGTGTAGTAGGTGGAACGGTCCTGGAACGACAACTGCCTTGACCGTGGCAGACCTGGATTTAGACGGAAATTTCGAGATCTTGAAATCTGGCAGCAATTACACAGAGACCCCGACATCTTTGTCAGTTATTGGTGGGAATAAAATCTATTGCTATGACATAAATGGGAACATCGTATGGAGCAAGAATGTTTCTCACGACAGTGCTAACGCCGGTGGTGTTGGCTCCCCTATAACAGCAGATATAGATGGCGACAATGTTTATGAGATTATCACGGTATTTGAGAACTGGGTTGTGAGAGTCTTTGACCAGAATGGTAATGAAAAATGGAATTACAGTGATCCGTCTGGTGAAATAATGTCTAATTGGCTCGCTCCTGCATCTGTGGCAGATGTTTATACAACAATACCAGGTTTGGAAATATTGATTAATACTGCCTATAATTTCTATGTAATTTCAAGTAATGGCACATTGATATGGAATCATTCAATACCTAGTGGTTGGGGAGGTAGACCTCGTCAACCCATTGTTGCAGATATTGACAATGATACAAACCTGGAAGTATTGGTAGGTGGCAGAGACCTTTATTGTTTCAAATTTTACAGCGGGAATGCTTCTGATAAGGCTCCCTGGCCAACATTCAACCATGACAATAGGCGAACTGGCAGATACAATGATATTCCACCCCTGCCTGGCCCAGTCCGCAACCTCAACACAGGCGAGGATTTCCCGACAATCCAGGATGCCTGCTACGACACAGATACCTTAGACGGTCACACCATAACCGTGGATGCCGGCACCTATGTTGAGAATGTAAATGTTTTCAAGGAATTGACAATAATCGGTGCTGATAAGAATACAACCATTATTGATGGAGGCGGTGTAATGGCCAATATCTGGGTCGGAAGCCCCAATGTTACAATCACTGGCTTCACATTCGTCAATGGGTTAGGACTGACCTTTGTCAACTCAGATAATGGGCACATAGCGGATAGCATATTCGGTGAAGGCGGGGCAGAAATACGAAACTCCTACAATGTCACCATAGAGGGGAATGTAATACTGGGCCTTGGTCCTTGTGATTATATCCACCTGTATGATGGGGGATACCACACCGTTGTAAACAACACATTAACAAATTGCTTTTCAGGGATTGAAATATTCCATGATTCTGTGAACAACACGATATCAGATAATCAAATATTTTTCAGTAAATGGGGAATCACAATCGCCGCCGATGACAATTTTATTTCAAATAACACCGTGGAGCAATGCTTCGGGGAAGGAATTCGATGCACATCGGACTCTAGTGATAATCAGATATATCACAATAATTTCATTGATAATCTAGCACAGGCAAATGATACTGGTAATAACAATTCCTGGGACAACGGCTACCCCTCTGGCGGCAATTACTGGTCTGATTATGTTGGTCCAGATATGTTCTCCGGCCCGGACCAGGACATACCTGGCAGTGATGGGATCGGAGACACAGCTTACACTAACATTGCAGGCGGTACAGGAGCCCAGGATAATTATCCGTTTACGACTACGAGCGGGGCTTTCCCTATCATTGATGCTTCAGATTGGCCAATGCTTGGGAGGGGTCCAGAACACATGAGCTATACAGAAAGCCCCGGTCCCATCACCAATGATACATTATGGGAATTTTCCAGCACTCCGATCTACAATGTTGGAACTTCTTCACCAGTGATATCTGGAAATATTACATATGTGACCACAGCCAATGCAAATGGCAGTTATTTGATCGCTTTGAATAAATACACAGGGGAAGTTCAATATGAATTGTACCTTGGAACAGAGGGAGCTAGCCATCCTGTTGTTATTGGAGATCATATTTACATCAATCTTAGGAAGAACAGCCTGAGTTCATCAGACTGGCAGGATAGATGGATAGACACAAAATGCATTAACAAGAACACACAGAACATTGAATGGAGCTCTCGATTGATGTACACCAGTCCGGTAAATTTTCCACCAGAAATTACAATTGAAAATAATAATCTCTATAGGGTTTCTAACATAATTATGGATGCGAACTTTACAATTTCTCATGTTAGTATACAATGCCTCAACCTTAAGAATGGAAATATCATCTGGACGAATAATTTCACTTCAGACAGGCAACCAAGCGGCCACCCACCCTTGTCAATTGGAGAGGAGATTGTATTTTTAACAGGCTACAATGGTGTTTACGGCTTTAATAAGCTCAATGGTACGTTTATCTGGCAATACTCACCAGCATTATCTCCTCTAACCAGCACGGTCGCAACGATAGTAAATAATGAGGTATATTTCGGCTCACGAAATTATATGTATTGTCTCAATGAATCCGATGGGTCTCTGAACTGGGAAAAATACTTGGGTGATAATACTTATCCAACCCCTCCAGCATATTCAAATGGGAAAGTAATAACCGGGTATTCAAACTTCACCACAGGACACTCATTCTTAATAGCTTTGGATTCGATCAGTGGAAATACCATATGGCTATCTCAAGAGATATCTGAAAGAATGTATGATGCTCCAGTCATTTCAAATGGGATTATCTATGCTGGTTTTTATAATTATGTAAAAGCTTTTGATGAGATCAGTGGATTGGAATTATGGGAAACCGATTATCTATCTGGGGGAATGTACATTTTCCCTAATTACAATACTCCAGCCATATCTGATGGTATATTGTTCATTACGGTTGGGCGTTCACATTTGTATGCAATTGGTGATGGAAATCATCCACCGATCGCAAATGCTGGCCCAGACCAATGGGTCGATGAGGACACATTGATTTTGCTGGACGGCTCAGGAAGTTCAGACAATGCCGGAATAGTGAACTTCACCTGGACATTCAATGATGGGGGACTAGTAACATTGACTGTACTAACCACATCATACACATTCAATGAACCAGGAACTTACATTATAACCCTGAATGTAAGTGACGCCGAAGGCAACTGGGATACCGACACCTGCACCATCTATGTCAACGACACTACCAACCCAACCGCCGATGCCAGCCCTGACCAATATGTTAACGAAGACGCATTGGTTTGGCTTGATGGCTCTAACAGCAATGACAATGTTGGAATAATCAGCTATGAATGGGCATTCAATGATGGTGGGCCAGTGTTGTTAATCGGAGTAAATCCATCATACACATTCAACGAGCCAGGAACCTACTTGATCACTCTGAATGTAAGTGATGCCGAAGGCAACTGGGACACAGACACCTGCACTATCTATGTAGCTGATGTGACAGTCCCTGTTGCAGATGCCGGCCCCGACCAGTGGGTTGATGAAGACAACAATGTAACATTTAACGGCTCTGGGAGTACAGACAACGTGGGCATTTTAAATTACACCTGGACCTTCGATGACAATGGCATTCCAATAATCTCGTATGAGGCCAATGCGATCTATAATTTCTCTGAGCCAGGCATTTATAATGTGACTCTAAATGTTACAGATAATGCCGGTAACTGGGATACGGATCTCTGCATAATTTATGTCAATGACACAACTAATCCCGTGGCAGATGCGGGGCCGGACCAATGGGTTGATGAAGATTCCATTGTCTATTTGAATGGAAGTGCCAGCTCCGATAATGTCGGCATTGTGAATTACATCTGGACATTAGACGATAATGGAAGTCCAATAGCTTTGAACGGCTCGATTATATCCTATATATTCGCGGAGCCAGGCATTTACAATATTATCCTTGATGTGAGTGATGGAGCGGGCAATTGGGATACAGATAATTGCATCATCTTCGTCAATGACACAACATCCCCGGTGGCCGATGCAGGCCCAGACCAGTTCCGGGCTCTGAACGATGCCGGTTACATCACCATAATACTTGATGCCAGCAGAAGCTATGACAATGTCGGCATTGTGAATTACACCTGGACCTTTGACGATAATGGCATCCTCCAGACTCTTTACGGAGAATCCCCATATCACACTTTCACTGAAGTCGGGGTATCTGTCATAACTTTGACAGTCTTGGATGATGCTGGCAATAGTGATATTGACACCTGCACGATAGCTGTTGGGGATGACAGCCCGCCAGTGATATCGAGCATAATAATTGCTCCACCCGAGCCAAACAACCGGGCCGTGATAACCATCCTGTGCCAGGTCACCGATAATGTGGGCCTGGATTCGGTTGTTCTTACCTACCTGCATAACGGAACCATGTGGCTTACTCTTCCGATGGGGAATGATGTATCTGACACTTACAGGATAAATATCGGGCCAGTAAGTCAGAGCTTCACCTATTTCATCAATGCAACAGACACCAGCCGTATCACGGCCAGTTATTCTGGCGAGGTCATCATTAAGAATGCCCAAATCGAGGCCAGCTATGATGGGCTGAATCCAGACCTGCTGGAAGTTCCTGGATCAGTTGTGGTGATAACAGGCATGATAAGCGTGGATGGCGAATTCAATGGAACAGGAATGTATATCGCCCTGTTGTTCAACGGCGAGGTCATCGAGTTGATACCGGTCCGGGAGGATGGCTCCTTTGAACTCGAGTTCACTGTTCCCATGCTCGAAGATAGGGACAATAGACTTGAACTGGAGCTAAGAGATAATATTGCCGGGGAAAGCCAGATACTCAATTCCCTTATTATTCCCACACCACATGGAAAGGACCCCATCACATGGGCATTTATCCTGTTCGGTTCTGTAATAGCTACATCTGCCGCGCTCGGTCTGGCCACTGAGGTTGGGAAATACGCTTTCCTCCTCTTCTTCATCCCATTGTATTCCAAGCTGAAGAAGGATAAGATACTTGACACCTACACCAGGGGTAAGATCCACGGTTACATCATGGCCAATCCCGGAGAGCATTACAATGCCATAAAGCGGGCGCTGGACATCAACAACGGCTCCCTGGCCTATAACCTGAATGTCCTTGAAAAGGAGGGTATAATAAAATCAAAAACCGATGGCATGTACAAACGCTTTTACCCCAGCGATATGAATATTCCCAATGGCGGGCCAGCAAACCTCTCTGAGGCTCAAAAGCAGATCATCAGGAACATCAAGGATACACCGGGGATATCGCAGAAGGACATTGCGGCCCTCATGGGACTGAGCGCTTCCACCATCAACTACCACATAGCAAAGCTGGAAGAAATGGATTATGTCAAGAAGGAGAAGAAGGGCATGAGGGTTCAATATTATCTTGATAAACCGGTGGTATTTGCACAGCCAGTTAAAAACCCTGTAATGCTGAAAAAGATAGAAAGAGCATACAGGGATGGCAAGATCAACAAGGCGGCCTACGAGAGGAACAAGAGGAAGTTCAGCGGCTGATTTTCCGATATCACCTTGACCATTCTATTTATACCACTTTCCCAATCCGCAAATAATGAAAAAGTCCGAGCTCGCGATTATGGTTGCCGTCGTATCTGTTTCATTCTCGGCCATATTGATAAGATGGTCCTCCGCCCCGGCACTGGCCATAGCCTTCTGGAGGCTTTTCTTCACCACACTTTTCCTACTTCCCTTTTTCATATTGTGGAAGCGCGATGAGTTGAAAAACCTCGGGTGGAAGAGGATGGGTGGCACAATCTTGATCGGCGCGGTGCTGGCCATGCACTTTTCCCTTTGGGTGAAGTCCCTGGAGATGACCACCGTGGCAAGCTCTGTGATCCTTGTCACCGCCCATCCTATTTTGGTGGCTGGTATGTCCTATTATCTGTGGAAGGAGCCACTGTCAAAAGCAAATGTGGCCGGAATAATCATTGCAATAGTCGGCGTGATAATACTTTCCTATGGGGACCTGGGAGCCGGCAACATATGGGGTAATATATTGGCCTATATCGCCGGGGTATGTGCCGGATTGTACATACTAGCCGGGAGGAAAATGCGCCGTGATATCTCTCTGCTTACATACGCCTTCCTCGTCTACATGTGGTGCTTTGTTTTCCTCTTCATCCTGTGCCTGGCCACTTCCACACTCCTATATCCTTACCCGGCAAGTGATTTCTACCTGTTCATTCTGATGGCCGCAGTCCCAGGAATACTGGGCCACACCCTCTACAACTGGTCGCTGAAGCACGTGAGAGCGTCGGTGGTTTCCGTCAGCCTGTTGGGGGAGCCCATCGGCTCGACCCTCCTGGCCTTCGTTCTTCTGGGGGAAGCGCCTGCATCGGTTCTCGTTATAATCGGGGGTGGATTCACCCTGGTGGGGATTGTGATGGCTGCCAGAAAGGTCAGGAAAAGGAGAAAGAAGGGGAACTGGAAACCTACCTGCTGACCCTCACCCATGCTAGCGTATAGCAGATACCCACCCTTGTAAGATATTCTGTTATTACAATTACAGAAAACTCTTATCTTTACGGATTCTGTTACTACAATAACAGAATTATATCCATATCTTCTTCTTTTTGTATTCCACCTTGTGTGATTTAAAGGTCATAATTACTTCATCAGACAGTCTCGATGGCACCATAATAACACCATCACCGAGCTTTTCACCGTGTTTCCCAATTATGCCCTCCTTCTCACTACAGTATTCCTTACCCTTGACCGTTTTTTCGACCTTATACCCATACAACGCCCTGTGTACTGCCATTTTATCTTTGGGTGCTAAAGAGCTTAAGGAATATGAAAAGATAGTTGCTGGCTTCATGTATTGTTTACTCCTTTTTAGAATCTTGGTCTCGGGGAGTGCCCAGATGATTATACCTTCATTCGCAATTGTTCTTAGAAATTCAGTGTCGAGATGTGGGTCATTCATATTTTCCATTACAAAGGAGAATGAATGAGGAATACTATGTTTTGAAAGCACTTCTGAAGCGATTTCATGTGCCTTTTTCCCTTCCTCACCAATCTCTGGATTCTGTTTTGAATTGAATAAAAGCAGCAGGTCAATATCGCTCTTTTTGTGGAATTCATTTTTAACTGCGGAGCCAAACAATATCACTATTTCGAGGTTTGGAATGTCCTTCGCACGACTCACGAAATCAATTATCGGCAGTTTCAGTTTCTCGGGTATCATTCAGTAGCCCACCGTTCTATTTTAGATATAATATCCAAAGCCTCATCGAGGACTTCACCATTGCCCTTTCCGCCATACCATCTGCCATGTCGGAGGGTATCCAGTCTCTCGAACTGCATAGCTATATCACCCCGATCATTCTCTCTTAATAGGGCTGGCAGACCTGTATGTGTGTCCCTGTGTTCACCATATTTATCCTCTAGGCCATAAGCAATAAATTGTTGTGCCATTCCATAGCACAACTCTACAACTGCTACTAGGTGAACAGGGTCATCTTTGAGTTTGGCAACACTCGCTTTGATCTCTCTAGCTTTTTTTAAATGGCTATCTGCCTTCATCGTTAATCACCTGTTAATTTTCTGTTACATAGTTACAGAAGTTCTACTAAATAAGTTTTTCTGTAATTGTGTAACAAGAATGAGTTTACTTCCGTTTGTGCCTGACGCGAACCGCCTCACCCTTCTTGCTCTCAACCATCTCGCAGGCGCTCATCTTCGCTGTGCCAGTCGCCACAAGCCCCTTCTCCCCCACAATGCAAACCTCGTCGCCCACGCGAATTCGCGGGTCGGCATCCTCCACGCCCACCGCAAAAAGATTACCCACCAGGTCGAACTCATGCATCTTCACCCAATAGAGTTCTCTATCTGCCATGAGTTTCCCTAATTCTAGCGTGGGAGTTAGAAAGCCGCTGGCCTCCGAAACCATTGCCAATTGATGGCTGCCCTTTTTGATTCTCAGAATAGGGTACCTGCCCCTGACATTGCACCCCTGGAAAAGGTCGGTGGCATCCTCGCCCCACTGGAACCTGGCAATGCTTATCATTTCATCGATGGTGCGCTTCTTCCAGTCCGGCCTTTTATCGCCTGCCCCGATTCTGGAAAGCACCTCCTGCAGGTTGACAAGGGACTGTGCATCTGTCGGGCGTTCGTCAACCGTGAATTCCGCATCCAGGCCCTCGAAAAGCTCCGGCTCCATGTGAACTATGACATGTTCATATTTATTGATAGCCAGATAATCCTTGAGAAGTAAATC
>JAGLSY010000277.1 GCA_023135545.1 Thermoplasmata archaeon
ATGTCGGAGTTCTTCATTGTTTCAGGTAATCGCATACATACAGTGTGGGCTTCTTAACATTGAGTATCAGGTCCTTTCCAGCCGGAATTACCAGCTCGTCATACTGCTCCGGCACGATATCGCCGGTGCCAACGCCCCAAGCAATCTCTCCGAACAGAAAATGCATGGTCTCCCGGTTGCCTCCGACATTGAAGACGAACTCACCCACCGGCAGGTACCCGAATGTTGATGGCGTCTCTTTTCCCTGGCCCTCGATGACGACGCTCATGACCCCGTTGTCGTATTCGTTCATCTTACCGGGCTGGGTGCCCGTGAAATAATCCCTCAGACCGGGAAATGTCTCGGCCAGTATCTGGAAATCCATCTCCCTGCTCAGGAACATCTCTCTGACTTTTTTGTCCATATTGGCACCTCTGCCTTACCACGTCTCCCAGTACTTGTCATCATCACTCGGTGGCTTCTCATCTCCCTTATAGTCTCCGCCCCATACATTGAGGCCAGCCGCTTCATCCTCATCGATCTTCTGCTGAAGCATGTTGAGCATTTCAGTCTCGTCACCGAAGCCCAGGGCTTTCATTTTCTGGGGTGTCGGAACTCCATTGTGGGTCCAGCCCCTGCGAATATACACGGCATCGGCAAGTTTCTGATACTGGTTCTGGCGATAATGGTACATGGTCTTCATCCTGTCCTCAATGCTCATGGCCTCCAGGCTGTCAGCCGGAACTCCGATATCCTCAACCATCTGCTTATCGTACATTTCCTGGCGCGAGACGTATTCCAACCTGGTAACCGGCCCCATTGACCTGTATGGTATCCAGTCATCAGCCCTTCTTCCGCGTCCCATCCAGACGTTCATCGCCCTCTGCCAGTTATAGCATCTCTCGCTCTGCAGAATGAGGTCTTCCTTGGTCACGTTCCAGCCGGTTATGGCATTCTGGATGTCCACATAATTCTGGACGTGCGCCGGAACCTTTGCCGGCTCGCTGGTCTCGGCATTGTCAGCTGGCTCCACATCGTTCCAGGGCAGCTTGCACAATCCATTGAGCCCGAACCACGTTCTCCACATCGGGAAGTAATGAAGTGCCTCGGCCTTGTCGGCGAATGTCGGTATCTGGTTATTCACCATGTCCATGAAAATCAGCCAGGCCTCATCATGCTGCGGTCCTTTCAATGTCAGACCGTAACCGCCCTGCATAGCCAGGCTTTCTTTTGTGACATATTCGGAATACTCAAGACCTTTGGATTCCATTCCGCAGTCCTCTATGAGCTGCGGGTCGCCCCAGTTCTTTGACTTGAGCCAGTCCTTCATCCTTCTGGCGCCCTTGCCAGCCACCTTGACGAACTCATCATCGTCACCAGCGGCCATCCTGTGAAGGAGTTCCATCATGGCATCGGCATTTCCGAAGCATAGCTCCAGACCGCCGCACCTCTCCTTGTTCAGTATGCCGTACTCATACATCTCCATGTAGAAAGCGATTGCAGTGCCGGAAGATATGGTGTCCAGCCCGTAGGTGTCGCAATAGAAATTGAATTCCAGCACCCATAGTGGGTCCCAGATGCTCATGTTCGAAGCGCAGCCCAGCGTCTCATATTCGGGACCGTCCACTGTCACCTTATGGCCTTTGTAAGGCCCGGTCATGACCGTGTAGCCGTCAGCAGCTTTAGCACATGCCATCGTGCAACCGTACCAGCAACCGTCCGGGATCACCTGTGTCCACAACTTGTAGAAATGCGGCGAATATATCTTGGGTGCTTTTGGATGCTGGCCGAATCTATAATTCTCGGTCGGCAAGAGGTCATAGGCGTCCATTATCTCGACAAGATGGCCGGTTCCAACGGTTCGCATATTGCACTGCTCCTTGTCCAGGTCCCGGATCTCCTTGTGGTATTTCGCCCCTATCTCCGCTATCTTGTCCAGGTCCACGGCATCATTGGTCGTGGCATCGAATTCATCTATTCTGGCGACAAGGGCTTTTATTTTCTTGTGCCTGAGAACGGTTCCGAGACCACCGCGGCCATGCTGCTTGAGTCTAGCCACCTTTCTTCGAATGTCGTAAAATGAAATATTCAGGCATCCCCAATAGCTGTTCTCGGCTCCTGTTCCTGCGGAAACAACGGCCACACCCTGTCTTGCCTTCTCGGTATCCTCAAAAGCATAGAGATAGGTGAGCTGCTCTGCCAGCACATGGGAGTTAGTCTCCTCGCCGGGTGCCGTCTCTATCCTCACCTTGCCCTCGACACCATCGATGAGCACGATGACATCCTCCTCGGCCTTTCCATGAACCTGGATGGCATCGAATCCGGAGAATTTCATGTAAGGTGCGAAGTATCCGCCGGCATTGGAATCACATATGATATCAGTCGATGGCGAAACGGTGAGTGCCAGGGACTTTCCAAAGCCCGGGTACTGGGTCGAGCCGCACATTGGCCCGGCAGTGAGTACCAGCCCATTCTCATCGCTGTCCCATCGTGTTGAAGGTTTGATGGAATCCCATAACAGTTTCAGGCCGAAACCGCGGCCGCCAGTGAATTTCTTTTTCATATCCTCGGTAACAGGTATTTCCCTGATCTCCTTGGTCGTCAGGTCCACATACAGAGTCCTGCCAGCATAGCCCTTGACAATGGGCTTTTTCTCGTAAGCATACTCGGCCAGCACCTTGTGGCCTGCCCTTAGAGCATCCAGGTCCCACCTGTGCTCCGTATTTCCGGTCTGGAAGCCAGTTGCCCTGTCGCCTATCAATCTTGCATCGGCCTTGCAATTCTCGTCACTCATTCGCAAACCCCCTGTTTATGGTAAACCACTTCTTCGATCTCGTCCAGTTCCACTTCGACTAGCTCCAGTGCGCCGTTGGGACATGCGTCCACACACTTGCCACAGGAAATACATTTGAAGGGCGTGATAATCTCGGGAGCCTTCCTCATGGCACCGCTCGGGCAGAACC
>JAGLSY010000278.1 GCA_023135545.1 Thermoplasmata archaeon
TAATTGTGGAATCTGTTCCACAGGTCTTCGGCTACCTGACACCTTCGGGAACCTTTATTAATGGTCTGGAAGGCGTGTGGTCTGGCCATGGCAACGGTCTTGCCATGTTCATCATTGTTCTACAGCTGTGCTTCGGCAGCTATCTTGTTTTCCTTATGGACGAAACGGTTTCCAAGTGGGGCGTCGGAAGCGGTATCAGTCTGTTCATAGCCGCGGGTGTGGCCCAGCAGATGTTCACCGGGACTTTAAATTGGATTCCTGTTGATTCTAGCCTGGCTCCAAGCATTGCCAATCCTCCTGCTGGAACCATTCCGAAAACCATCTATTTCCTGACTCATGTGCCTTCCTCCAGCTTTGTCAATAGTGGATACTATCAACAGCTGCTCATCGCACCTCCCAATCCCATAATCGCGTTGATAGGAACAATTGTTATATTCCTCTTCGTGGCATATGCCGAATCCTGCCGTATCGAGCTTCCGCTCGCACATGAAGGTGCCAGGGGAGCCAGAGGTAGATATCCGATTAAGCTGATTTACGCATCCAACATTCCAGTCATTCTTATTGCAGCAGTGTTGGCCAATGTAAGCATGTTCGCCATGCTCTTCTGGTCAAATCCATTTTTCTCCAGCTGGCCCATATTGGGTCACAATCCTGCCCTTGGGTATTATCTGGAAGGTGCCTCGGCACCTTCCGGGGGCTTGGCGTGGTATCTTTCCACGATACAAGGAATACCCGATTGGCTCTTACCTCTTTTCAATGATGCCTATCTTCCACCCGGTAAAAGCGCTTTACAGGTGTTCATTCGCATAATAACCTACATGGGGACCATGATTGTAGGTTCGATACTGTTCGCCAAGTTCTGGATAGATACTACGAACATGGGTGCAGAATCTGTTGCTAAACAGATCCAGGGCAGCGGCATGCAGATACCTGGCTTCAGACGAGACCCGCGGATTCTCAAGAAAGTGCTTGAACGGTACATTCCGGTTGTTACCGTGCTCAGCGGTGCCATAGTGGGAGCTTTAGCTGCATTCGCAGACCTGCTCGGAACGGTAGGTAATAGCAGCGGCACTGGAGTTTTGCTGGCCGTAGGCATCATGATACAGACTTACGAGGCGATAGGCAGGGAGCAAATGATGGAGATGCACCCGGTTCTGAGAGGATTCTTCGGTGGCGGCGGCCAGTAATCTTAACCATCGCACCCTCATAGAAGAATCATTCATTAACGATATTTATACGGGCCGAAATTTATTTATTTAGATATATCTATATACCCTCGGAGATGGGAAAGATGTGCTCTGAGGATGATTGTAAGATATTTTATAACAAGATTATGGCCTGCCAGGATTGTCGTTTTTTTATGTTGGAAGATATAGAGCCTTGAAAAGCATGAAGCCCGTTGCAGTTAATAATAAGGCATATAATAGTAAAGTTTCTTCTGCACATTAAATTTAAAAAAAGGGTGAGGTTGGGCTGTACCCAACCTCGTGGGGGAAGAGTAATCTTGATATGTGATTATTTAGCCACTTCCGCTCGTCCCTTGCTCTCGTTAAGGAACTTCTGGAAGTCATCCTGAATTGTGGTAATTTGCTTCTCCATCCTAGCGAGTCTGCAGTTAATGCATTGGCAGAATTCTTCCTCTACAATGTCCCCCTCACCGTACATCATAGTTTTTCCTCCATGTTGACTTTTATTGGTGTCCAGCGCATGGCACTTGTACCGTCCATCTTGGACTTCAGCCACTTGTTGTTGCCAGCATATATCTCATTGACAATACCCAGGCTGGTCTGGAGCATTATTGTCTCGCTTTTGTTGCTTTTGTCAATTTTTATAGCTGCCATTCACTCACCATCCGCCATCTATTGTCTGGCTTCCATTATTTTCAGTGCATTTTTCAAGCACACAACAAAATCATCGTTGCTGCATTCATTGCTGGAAGTCTCTACAGTGGCGTCTCTCATCTTCTCCGTCTTCTGTCTTTCTCTGTAGAGCATTGGTCTCACCTCATACATTCTGCATACATTTTGTATACACATACATTATTTCGGTGGTATATAAACTTTACCACTATCACTATTTAATGATTGTTAATATTCAGCTAAAAAACAGGCTAGTGCGACTCAAAAGGATTTTATTCAGGACCGCAATCACCATAGGATGACAGATTTCGGCAATTCGAAGCTGCAGCATGAATTAAGCCTTAACGAGAAGAGGGTGTTGCTGGCCATCTCGGAGCTTGGTGGGAAGGCCACCCCGGAGGCCGTAATAGAGCAAGCCCTGCCCCCTGGGCTCAACCATATTTCAAGTGTTCTGAAGACACAGCTGAACGGCATCCTGGAGGAGTATGACAGGACCCTGGGTGACAGCAAGGTGTCGGAGATCATGCTGGCCCTCGTTTCGATAACATCGGACAACGAGAAACAGCTTGAGGGCGAGATAATAACCACTCTTGTAAGACACGTATCTCACATCCTGGTTGAGCTGGACGTGCCATTACAGAGGAAGATAGTGGGGCGCATCCTGGGCGAGATAAAGCCCGCGATAATCAGCACGCTGTCCAAATTCGATGATGGTCAAGACATGCAGGCCGGAATGATGACCATGGTGGATGTGATGAACTCGTCCTCCTGGCTGAAATCCAAATCACTTGTTACAATAGATGAGGGAATTAACAGATATTACTCGCTGTCCTCCAAGAGGCTGGCAGGCACAGACCTGCCCGAGAGAAGGGCGCTCAAGATCATAGACAAGAATCACGGCTCGGTTTCGGTGGACGGCCTGCGCGATTCCAAAAAACTTAGAAACGAGGAGGTTCCAATAGCCATGGGCTGGCTTAAGCGAAAAGGATGGGTGACCATCCAGAAGCAGGGCGAAGACACCATTCTGGAACTGACCGCGGCCGGCAGGGACCACATAACCAAGAAGGGCAAGGACGAGGAACTGATTGAAAAATTGGCAGGAAATGAGCTGCCGGAGGATCAACTGGACATGGAAGTGATCAACATGCTGAAGAAAAGGCAGGATGTCCTTATCGAGAGAGAGGTCATCGTCCGTGAAATAACCCTGACTACCCAGGGCCGGGAGGTTGTGGACGGCGGGCTTAACCTGGCCGAGGACATATCCCAACTCACCCAGGACATGATAAAGGACGGCACATGGAAGACCGGGACTATCAGACCTTACGATGTGGACGCCTTTGCACCCAACATACACGGCGGCCGCAGGCACCCCCTCCAGCAGTACATTGACATGATACGCAGAATATTCCTGGACATGGGATTCACGGAGATCGAATCAGATTATGTTCATTCGGCTTTCTGGAACATGGACGCACTTTTCACGGCCCAGGACCATCCGGTAAGAGAATTGCACGATACCCTCTACCTGAAAAA
>JAGLSY010000279.1 GCA_023135545.1 Thermoplasmata archaeon
TGGGGATATGATTGGAAAACCAGCGAGGCCCAGAAATCTCTTTTGAGGACGCACACCACGGTAAACACAATCAAATACCTCGAGAAAAACCCGGACCCGCCAGTCAAGGTCTTCAGTATCGGGCGTGTGTTCAGAAAGGAAGCGGTGGACGCTACCCATCTTCCCGAGTTCATTCAAATAGAAGGAATCGTCATGGAAGAGGGAGCCAACATGGACATGCTGGTCGGCCTCATAAAGGAGTTTTACCACAGGATGGGCGTGGACGATCTCCGCCTTCGGCCAGGCTATTTCCCATACACCGAGCCCAGCATAGAGCCAGAGATAAAGCATCACGGAAACTGGATGGAGCTGGGTGGAGCAGGAATATTCCGGCCAGAAGTTGTGGCACCCTTTGGGGTCAAGCATCCGGTGCTGGCCTGGGGCCTTGGCCTGGAGCGTTTGGTCATGAGCCTGCAGAATCTTAACGATATCAGGAAATTGTATGTTTCAGATATAGACTGGCTGAGGACGAATCCTGTTGTGAAATAATTCTTCGTAGTGCGTGGTTTGCCCACCTTCCAGGCCCCCGCCACTGTGCAATTGGTAATCCCACCCTTCACGGCCCACCCTTCCGCTCCTGTGCTGGCCCAATTTCCTGCGGAAATCCCCCCTGCTCGGAGCGGTATTATTAATCAACAATTCGAAGATTTATTGAAATTGTACGGTTATAACCTGCAGGAATAAAACCATCTGGATGAGCAATTATGGGCCAGCCATCTTTTGAATCTATACGAAAATCTACAGTGATATCATCGTCTTGATATCCAGCTGGGAGGTTATTAATATTCATGTAAATCGTATAGTTAAAATAGTTCATCCCTTTTGTTAGATTGATGTTGCCAGTCTTGGGGATTATGTATTCGTACGATGAAGGATATGGCCTAGCATAAAATTCCCATTCACACTTGGGTATATCCAAATATGACTCCACAGTTATGTTTACCCAACACATATCTCTATTTTTGAATGTATATAATGGGTAGAACGAATCATCAGGGCTATAACCAATATTACCAGAAACAGTATAATTTGTGTAAACAACATTTCTCGGCTTGAGTATTTCTCCAGAATCCTCTTTAATGTCCAGGCATAGAACATAAAGTGAATAATAATGACCCGAACCTGCACTCACTTCATGATATTCGAGCGATTCGTTCTGGACCAAAGATTCATTTGCATAATAACAATATCCGAATTTTACATAATGAACACCTGTTTTAATGGGCTTTATTGTCCAGGAATAGATAACGTCATCGCCAGGGCTCCTGATGTCTCTTAACTCGCCAGCAATTAGGACTATTGACTCGGGCAAGATTAATTGTTGAAACTCGGGTTCCTCTGCTTTTTCAATTTTGCCCGATATTTTGTCCTCTGATTTCCAGGTTAATGTTATTTCTTTATTCAATGCAGGATCATCCGAAGCTGTGAATGTTGTAATATATGTAATATGATCATTCTCCATTTCATCTGGATGCAATGCATAGTAGGTTCTTATTAAAATCTCATTTAGAACATAGATGCCTGCAATAACTAAGACGATGACTACCAGAATCGTAATCAGGAGCTTTCTCGGCTTCACTTCCTCCATCAAATGATAATTGGCTTATTTTATACTTAAAGAGATTGGTACACTCCTTTGTAAATAACTAGCCAGACGTAATATTAAGTATGTCAAATATAGGTAATTATAGTATATTATCCAACTTTATGCCTTTATTTACTTCATTCTTTATCAGTTCCATCTTATCCTTATCTTCCGGCAATAATTCTGCAACTATGTGCTCGACCATCTTGGCCGTGGTGTAAGTGTCCATTGGAACAGAGATGATTGGCACATTCAACTGGTCCGCCTTTGACAGGATTCTCGGGTGTGGAAGCACGTTGTTGGTCAGTATGATTCCCGACGTGTCTTCAGAAAGGCTAACCAGTATCAGATCAGTCCTGTCACCGCCCGTGATAAGCATCTTTCCCCGGCTCTGGAAAACCGGCATCCGCAACGCGGCATCGGCGCTGAGAGCTCCTACAAGCACCCGCTCAATTTCCTTGTCCAGACCACCGGAGCCAGCCACCAATTTTGCATGAAGCCTCTCGACCACAAGGCCAACTCTGGCCTTCTCAAGCTGCCGTATTTTTGGCACATGGCCCAGATAGGTGATATTTTCCTCCTCCAGTGCCGGAATGATTTCTTCTTCAAGAGGGGTTTCATCCTCTTTCTCCACCTTGTTGATGACCACTCCGGCCAGTCTTGAATCCCCAGAGCCGAAAACCTTGGAGGCCGTGATGACCTTGTCTATTATCAGGTGCGCATCTCCCTGGGCAACCAACAAAATGTCGGCATCAACGGTTTTTGCGAGGGAGCCGGCATCCAGACATAGTGAACTGCCGAAGGTGAAATTTCTCCCTGACTCGATTATCATCAATTCCTTTCCGGCCGAAATCTTGTCAAATCTATCTGCCAAGGTCTTGTTTGTGCCATCTGGCTGGCATGACGAGCGCACTTTCTCGTGCTCGAAACCTATACAGCATTCACTCGGCTCTATATCCAGGCCCAACCAGGCATTGAAGACCTCAACATCCCTGTCCACCAGGGTTTTCTTTTCATACACCGGTCTGTCGCCCAGGGGCTTGAAAAACCCGCAGTTCGCTCCGGAATTCAGGGCTATACCAGTCCCTATCGTCGTTTTTCCCGCATGAGTCCTCGTTGATGTCACTATCAACTTCTTCATTTCACTTCACCTCTTATCGTCATTCTCGAATCCACAACAACACATCCCTTGCCCTGGTCAAGGGCCATCAGGGGATTGATGTCCAGCTCCACTATCTCGGGAACATGGACTGATAAATATGAAATCCTGGAAATTGCATCGGCCAGGGCCTCGATGTCACGCATATTCTTCCCCCGTGCACCGGCCAGTATCGGGTAGGTACTGATCTCCCTGATCATGCCGGTTACCTCATTCCTTGAGACCGGGGCCACCCTGAACGAGACGTCTTTCACTATCTCGACATAGATGCCGCCCGTGCCGAACATGATGACCGGCCGGAAGGATGGGTCCTGGGAGAAGCCGAGTATCATCTCCGTAGCATCGTTA
>JAGLSY010000028.1 GCA_023135545.1 Thermoplasmata archaeon
TATCATCCTTTTCAATCATTTTTTCTCATTCTTTTTATCAGCACAATCCTCTGGAATTGTAATTGTAATTGTAGATTCGTCAACAGTTCATAAGTGGTTTTTGGCAGAATCGTCCATTCGTTGACATGAACGTCAAAATGTAAATTCCATCATTGTTGCGCATTGAGAATCAATTTCAGATGAGCATATAAATCGACTTTGGTACGGTCTTTTGTGTAATATATAAGCTGATTGGTATAGTGTTTTGTAAATCATCATCTCCCGCCACCCCCGTTGATTCCCCCGTAAGCCTTTTCTTTTAGCCCTCGCTGCGCTGGCTCACCCTCCTGCGTCAAACCAAGGTTTGACAAAATAGATGCGCTCTGGGAAGTTTGGCCAACGCATCTAAAAAAGAACAAGGTTTCCAAATCCCGAATCAAACACTCTACTAATCTGAGCTAGTTAACGTGTTTGACAAAATAAATGCGTATAATTGCAGAGGGATTGCGCATTTAAAAAAGAAAACTCGGGTTGGCCTGCTCACTCGGCACTTACCCACCTTCCCCCATTGGTTCCCCCGCCACACTGGGATAATACTGTGACCCGCCCTTACTGGCTGCTGCTCTCCCTTACAAATATATACAGCCCGGCATTTTGCACCCTCATGCGCCTTGCCGGTTTGCACATAACGAATCCCTTCGTCCAGGCACCAATGGCAGGGATAACCGACGCCCCATTCCGCACCATAGCCAGGCAGTTTCATTCAGGTCTTATATTTACCGAGATGATAAGTGCCGAGGCCCTGTGCCGCAACAATGCCAGGACCATGCTGTTCGCAGCAATCGAGGAGGAGCATCATCCGGTTGCCTTCCAGCTTGTCGGGAACGACCCCGGTCGGGTTGCTCAGGCCGCCGCAATCGCGGAAGGACTGGGTGCCGACATGATCGACATCAACGCCGCATGCCCTGAAAAGAATATTGTTCGGAGCGGCGGTGGCGGCGCCCTTCTCAAAACCCCGGACAAACTAGCCTCCATGGTAAGGGAGGTTTCCAGGGCTGTCGATGTGCCGGTTTCCATCAAGATTCGACTGGGATTTTCCAAAGACGATTCACTGGAACTAGCCTGTATTCTGGAGGATGCCGGAGCTTCATTCATTTCCATGCACGGAAGGACGGTGAGCCAGCGCTTCTCGGGAGCCAGCGATTGGGATGCCCTCGCTAGGGTGGTGAAAGAAGTTAAAATTCCGGTGCTGGCCAACGGCGGCGGTCTGGACGAGGAAAGAGCCGTGGAGCTTCTGAGGTATACCGGCGCGGAGGGGGTCATGCTCGGCAGGGGCACGAGAGGTAGGCCAGATCTTCCGGCAACCGCCTTTTCGCTGCTGGAAAGCGGCCAGTTTGACAGGATGGGACCGGATACCCTGATGAAGACCATAACCCGCCATGCCGAACTCGAGGAGCAATATTTCGGGGAGCTGGCCAGCATGAAAAGAATGAGGAAGCATGCGATATGGTATCTGAAGGCCGCGGGATACAAATTCACCCACCGGGAATTCTACAAGATAGAAAAGTTGGGTGAGCTGGATGGCCTGCTGGCTGGTATTATTTTTGGGGATTGAACGCTGCTGTTTATCGAAACGAAAAAGATTGCGGCCAACAATTCTTGCATGGCAAATATTGAAATACTACCAGGCCATACTCATTTTTATATCATGGCTTAGTCCATGATTATGCAAAGGGTCGAGAACACCCATTCCTTTATGATTGGGATGAATCGGCCTAAGCATAACAAGAACACCGCCGTATGTCCATCGGTAAATCATCAAATGGACGCAGAGTTCAATCTCTGCGAGTTTGGACATATGGCCCCTGGAATGTGAACTTCCAGGACAGAATGGGAACGCCAAGTCATTAATGGCCTGGTAGTTTACAAAATTAAAGAGGTTACAAAATGGGACAAGGAAATTATCAACAGCCGCCGCCACAGCAGCAGGC
>JAGLSY010000280.1 GCA_023135545.1 Thermoplasmata archaeon
AATGCCAAATTGCACGGCCGCAGTGGCCAGGGCGGCAGCTGAGCCCCCCGGTGAGGATTCGATTGTAAATCCGGGATGGATTATCGTATCCACAGCCATATGACCGATTATGGCAAGGGAATGCTCTATTTCCTTTTCGGGCCTGAGACTCATCAACGGGTCGGGTTTGAGGGTGTGCATGATATCGGATTTGTACAGTAATTAAAGGTAATAAGAATTATGCCTCCCTAGAAATGTTTTTCTCAATCCAATCCTTACCCGGACAAGAGAAACCATGAAACTCGGAGTCAAGGCACACTGGAAGGATGCCGATATAATGGCCAGGTTCGGCACAGAGCTCATGGAGATCCATCTCGAGCCAAGGGACCTGGTCGAGCATATGGAGAAAATAGTTGGCATCTTCTCTACCATTTCGGATGAACATGGAATAGAATTAATTGTGCACAACCAGGAGTACTGGTTCGACGGAAAGGACTATCATCTAGTGGATCTGGCTTCCCTGGATGAAACCAAAAGGCAGAAAGCAATTGAATACACAAATAAAGCTCTGGACCTTGCAGACAGGGTCGGAGCAATGTACCTTGTTGTACATCCCGGAGGAATATTTCCCTATAAAGTGGATAATGAAAAACCACTGGCTAGATTGAAAGAATCCCTAAAAGACATCCATGACGATAGGATATTACTGGAGAATATGCCCTGGATCTACATCATGCGCACAGGTGAGATATGGCGCAGTAACATATGCATCGAACCTGTGGACTTCTTCGAGTTCTCAGATCTTGTGGGAGGTGTAACCTTGGATATCTGCCACGCATTCCTGGCAACCAAGGAAGGAGACAACGATCATGTACTTGCTATGAAAAAAACCCTGGGAAAAATGATCAAGCACGTCCACGCATCCGATGCAAGGCCGCCACATCACGAAGGGCTCCAGATAGGGGAAGGGCTAGTGAACTTCGAAGTCTTAAAAGATTTTCAAGTGGGCATAATTCCCGAGATAATTGACGGTCATAAAAACGAGGGAGAGGGATTCGGAATCGCACTGGAAAGGTTGAAGAATTTAAAATGACCAGGGCTGAATGACCGCAGGAACATGGAAGTGCCCACTGTGATTCGGCCTTTCTTATTTGCATTAAGGAAGCCTATGCCGCAGATAATTTCGGGCACAAATAAACGGGGAATGGAACTTCCATCCTACCCGAACAGTGCACCCAGTCCTGCGGCAGCGTCTTCTTCAGAGGCGTCGTCTTCCTTATCGTCCTTCTTTTCCTCTTTCTTGCCCTCTTTTGCTGGCGGTGCTCCTCCTGGAGCCTGGGGCTGGGCAGCTACGGTGGCTACCTGTGCAGGTGTGGCAATGGCCTCTTCGATATTGACACCCTCCAGAGAGGCTGTCAGGGCCTTTACCTTGGTTGCATCAGGTTTAATTCCGGCTGCCTCCAGCACCTTGGTCAGGCTCTCCTCGGAGATGTCCTTTCCAGCAGCGTGGAGCAGCATTGCGCTGTATACATATTCCATTCTTCTCTCCTCCATTGTTCTTGATCCTTATTCTTTTGA
>JAGLSY010000281.1 GCA_023135545.1 Thermoplasmata archaeon
CGGTATGCGTGATATATGTCTGCCTTGCTCCCTATCTCGAAGGGCGAGTGCATGCTTATCAGGGCAGGGCCGCAGTCCACGACCTCGATGTTGTTCTCGGCCAGGAATCTGGCAACGGTTCCGCCGCCTCCCTCATCCACCCTGCCCAGTTCTGCCGACTGCCAAGGCACCTTGTGCTTGTTGAACAATCCTCTGACCTTTCCCATGTATTCCGCGGTGGCATCATTTGCCCCGGATTTGCCCCAGGATCCACCGAACTTGCATATTACTATGCCGTGCCCCATTCTGGCTGCATTATGTGTCTCGTGAACATCCTTGAATACCGGGTGAATCGCCACATCAACATCTGCCGAAAGGGCATAGCCCTTGGAGATGGCGTTCTTCAACTGGGAGTACCTGAAGTCCGGGTTTAACTTTTCCATCATCATTGAAAGTGATAGCTCAAGATAATTGGATTGGGCACCGGTTGCCCCGATACTGCCTACCTCTTCCTTGTCGAAGAAGTAAGCGATGGTGGTGGCCTGGGGTTTGTCGACATCCAGTATGGCCATCAGCGAGGTATAGGCACATGCACGGTCGTCCTGGCCGTAAGCGCCAATCATGCTCCTGTCGAGACCGACATCCCTCGGCTTCATCGCGGGAACCGCCTCCAGCTCCGCGCTTATCAGGTCCTCCTCGGTAATTCCATACTTGTCGTAGAGCAGCTTGAGGATGTTGAGCTTTATCTTGTTCTTGGCATCCTTCTCCTCCTTCAGCGGGATGTGGCCGGCCAGTATGACCAGCTCCTCGCCCTTTATGCCCTCAAAAAGGTTTCTCGTCCCTTGTGTCTTGCGGGCCAGGTGGGGCAAAAGGTCTCCTATCACGAAGACCGGGTCATCCTCGTCCTCACCTATCACGATATTTATCTTCTTTCCGTCGGCCCGGATGACGATGCCGTGAATTGCCAGCGGTATGTTGACCCACTGGTACTTCTTGATGCCGCCGTAATAATGAGTCTTGAAAAGGGCCAGCTCGACTTCCGAGTCCTCGTAAAGGGGCTTCTGTTTCAGGTCTATCCTGGGGCTGTCGACGTGTGACGCGACCATCCTGAAGCCGTCATCCAGGCCATTCTTCCCGATTACAGTCAGCGAGAGGACCTTGCCCTTGTTAACCTGGTAAACCTTGTCGCCGGGTTTGAGTTTCTTGTACTTGTCGATGGATTTGAAACCCTTCTTCTTGACAACCTGGATGATGTAATCCACGACCTCTCTCTCGGTCTTGCACAGGGCCAGGAAATCCTTGTAGCCCTCTGAAAAATCATGGATGGCCTTGATGGTTTTCTTGTCGGCGTTGTTCCATGCGCTTTCTTTCTTGATGGTCAATTTCTTTTCTAAACTGGATTCTTTCTTCTTTACCATACCTACACACCCCTTTTCTATGATACCTGGATATGAGAAAGAGTATATATCGGTTTTGCCATGAAAAACATAAACTATTGTGAAATCATGGAGATTATCTGAAACTGGCCTGCGAGGGATACCTGCGATGTAATAGCTTGGGTCCCAACAATACACAGTGTGGCGGGGGTGGACGGAGGGTATAGCTAGCACCAAACACGAAAGTTTCAACGCGCGGGCGGGTTTCAAAAAGGTAGATGCCTGAAATTGTATGACCAGAGGTCAATCAATTTCAGCACTCAAGATCGTCATCACCGATAACCAGCCTGAGCCAGATATCTCAGCAAGAGTTCATTCATCACAGGATCATTAATTCCAATTCGTTATTAAAATCCTTTGCTTGATTTTACTGGCTGAATTAATGACATCTGTTCGTGTAGGCCATATCCTATCTGCGCGGCGTCAATCCGCCGCGTTTCTTTGCTGATTGTCTTACGGATACGGCGGTCTATTTCTTGCCCACACATACAGGCAAATAGAACATGCGGGCACACTTGCTTTAAAGTTTTGTATCGATAAGGGCCATTACATCAGCCAGCACCTTTTCAACCGGCTGCTTCGCATCCACAATCCTGATTCGTGATTCGGCCTCCGCCACCCTCAGATAATTGGTGCGGACCTTTTCCAGATAGGCTTTTTTCTCGAATTTGGATAATTCTTCCCTTATTGTGAGGCGTTCCAACGATGTGTCAGGGTCGATATCAAGAAGCAAAGTAATATCCGGGTCCAGAATTATAGTGGCATTGAGTTTCATTATCCAGTCAACCGAGTCGATGCCCTGGGCAGCCAGCTCCTCCTCAAGAAGTGCGCCCTGGTAGGCCGTGCTGGAATCCGAGTATCTGTCCGATATTACGATTTTTCCATCAGCCAGCTCCTTTTTTATTTTATCTGTGTGGGTGGCCCTATCAGCCATGAAAAGGAATAATTCGGTGTATGGGCAGATTTCCTCGGTGTAGCTTCTTCGCACCGCCTCGCCAAGCCAGTTCTCGGACGGTTCCTTGGTGTGGTAGACCTCGAAGCCCCGGGAGCGAAGAAGGCTGGCTGTCTCTTTGGAAACCGTGCTCTTTCCGCATCCGTCAATGCCCTCGAAGGTGATGAAAATGGCAGACATCAGAAGGCGAATGGCCTGATGGTCAAAATACTTTACGTTTTTATAATTTAATCTATTATCAGTAGCCAGCATTAGAAATTATGTTCACTATCGTAGAAACTTCATATAGATGTTCGGAAATGTCTCCGGTCTTGATCTTTTTACTTGGTTTGAACACCATTATCTGGTCATTGACAGCTTCAATATTTATTTTGCTGGATTTTCCCTCAAAGAAATAGAGAACCTGCATATTGAATAACTCTCTTATCCTTATTTCATCATGACCTTTCAGCTTATAGTTCTCGGAAAATTTCTCATTGGTGTCGAAATTGATATCATTGAAACCGAAAATCTTCCCTGCCTTGGAGAAGAATGATTCAGGGCCCATAGTGAAATAGGGTAGGTCCAGATCATCAATATGAGCAATAGCGACTGTTTGAGAATAATGTTGGGAATGCTTTCCACCACCTACAGTATAATGATAATCAAATATCACAAAATGGATGCCCAGATAATTACCCTTCATCAGATTGAGCCCTCTCCGGCTGTGGCCGATCTGGAAAAGCTTGAAACGTGGGTAATCTAGATGGGGAGAGGGGCTGGGCTTTGGCTCAAATGAAAAAACCATATTTGAAGCAATGGCTCTAAGGGCTTCGCGCCTTTTTTTTACTGACCAGAGTGCTAAAAAAACACATATAAATATCAGGAATGCTACCGTTGCGATAAACAATATAATCAATGTTTCTTCATCCATGTCTGTATTCCTCGAAGTGAATCATGAATTCTCTTTATCTATTTTGTGGTAATATTTAACTTCCGGGTCCAAAGGTCCAAAGTATGAGGAGTAGATATTTACTTATCATAGAAGGAAAATCCAGAC
>JAGLSY010000282.1 GCA_023135545.1 Thermoplasmata archaeon
GCTCACTCATGGTCTTTTCCATGTGTTCCCTTTCCTTTGAAAGGGCTGATTTATCGGATTCCAGGGCCTGCCTCTCCTTTGTCAGGATGTCTTCTGCGCTCCTGACATCGACCTCCTTGGCGTTCAGCTCGTCCATCTTCTTTTCCAGGGCCTCCTTCTCCCCCTCGTACTGCTGCCCTCTCTCGGCTATGGCCTTGGCCCTGGCCAACAGATATTCTTTTTCCTTGGTAATATATGCCATTTCCTTCTTTACGCTGTTTTCCGCACCGGAGAGATCTGAGCTCTTTTTTTCCAGTTCCTTGGCCATTTTCTCCATTTTCGTCTGTTCCCTTTTGATTTCATCGATCTGGGCCTTCTGGAGAGTGGAGATGATCTGCGGCTGCGGAGGGGCCACCTCCGCCCTCTGAGGCACGGCCGTTACCTGCGGGGTAACAGGTGTCGGTTGAGGTACAGCTGGAAATGTTTGGGCCTGCTGTGCCGCGGCACCCATATCGGTCTTGGTGACCAGGATGCGTTCTTGGACCACAGGTGACGAGGTTATGCTGAATTCCTCTATGCGGTTTTGTGAGGGTCTGAAGAATTCATCGTCCAGGTCGCTGTCCCCCTCCTCTTCAAGGGCCTGCGAGGCCTTCTTGTGGCGCCTCATGGCGGCCTTGAAACTGCCGTCGAGCGTGATGATTCGGTCGTAGCAGGCAATTGCCTTGGTGTACTGGGAGACCTTCTCCAGGGTCTTTCCCATGTTGTACAGTCCCTGGATATTGTCGGAATCTATTGTGAGCAGCGCCTGGAAACTGAGATAAGAATCCTTGAACCTCTTCAATTCAAGGGAGATAAGACCCTTGTTGAGCCAGGCGTCGGAATATCTGGAATCCAATCTCAGGGCATTGTTGAAGGATTCCAGGGCCTCGTTCTTCCTCTTCAGCCTCTTGAGTGCAATACCCCTGTTGTTCCAGGCCATCTTGTAGTTGGGATTGAGCCTGAGGATCTCATCATAGCAGGCAATGGCCTCCTCGTATCTTTCAAGCTGCAGCAGAGTGGCACCCTTGTTGTTCCAGGCCTCTAAAAAATTCCTGGAAAGCTCAAGAGCCCTGTCGTAACACTCGATCTCCTCCTGGTACCGCCCAAGGTTGTACAGGGCTATTCCCATGCTGTACCATGCCCTCTCGTTTTCGATGTTGCTTTCAAGGGCCGTCTCGAAGGCCTCGATGGCCTCCTCGTGGCGTTTCAGGTCGTTTAATATCACGCCCTTCATGAACCAGGCATTATCGTAGGTGGGTTTTTTCTTGGTGACCCTTTCGAAGTGCCTGAGTGCCTCGGCGTAATTGGTCTTGGCATAGGCCTGATTGCCCGAGCGCATGTTGTCCTCGAGCTCGTCAACGGAAGGCAGGTACCTCCCCCTCTCCCTTTTGAGAATATTTTGGTCCCTGTACATCATGACATCGGGTAAAAGATCGAATTTCTTGAGCATGGCTGCCAGGGATTCGCCGTCAACAATCTCCACATCGAATTCCTCTGCATAATGTCTTGCATCACTGGAAAATCCAGAGGTCGTGATGAATATCATGCCCTTTTCCTTGCCCTTTTTTGTGGCCACGAAATCCTGAATGTCCTCTGGGGCACATGTTTCAGATCCCCTCCCCACCCTCACGTGATATGAGGGGAAATAGGCCTCCTTTATCTGTTCTCCAACATCTGCCTCGATATCGCCCTTGT
>JAGLSY010000283.1 GCA_023135545.1 Thermoplasmata archaeon
TTATCTGGCAGGTGTCGGTGGCACTCAAGCCATCATTGTCCGTGACCGTGAGTTCAATCGTGTAATTTCCGACAGCGGCATATGTAATCAAAGCATTGATTCCAGTACCGGTGGTTCCGTCGCCGAAGTCCCAGTCATAGGATACTATTGTGCCATCCGGGTCATAGCTGCCTGAGCCATCTAAGATGATTGCCACGCCCATATCGATTGCCTGGTCTGGCCCTGCTTCTGCCACCGGTGGCAATGGTGGTGGAGGGACGTAGGGCTCGGTTACAGTTATCTGGCTGCTGGCTACATTATTTGAAAGGTCAATATCGCCCGGAATTACATCATGCACATCGACTATTATGGTGTAGTCTCCGGCAACATCTGCAAGCCAGCTTGTGGAAACCATGGTGTCTCCACCTCCAGGAACAAGCACATCGTACTGCCTGTCAATGAGATTTTCCTCGGCTATGGAATCCAAGTAGAATGAAACTGTGCAAACGGCATCAGCATATGACGGGGCAGCTACATTTGTTAGTGCTGTTGGGAGGGAGTTCTCCAATCTCTCGCCAGAATCAATCGTATCCAGGCGGTCGGCGTGGAAAAAGACATTTTCATCTGTTGAATCAATATAGACACCCGAGTGAATCTGGTCATCGACCTTCACAAAGCCATCAGAAGCTGAGAAATCATAGTAAAGGGAATTTTCGTAGCCAGATATGCCATCCTCTGACCAGTGGAATTCCACATCATCGACCCAGCCCTCGTAGATCAAAGGTATACCGTCCCAGCCAATTCCCTCTGTGCCCAGGTTGCTGCCTATTGAAAGGGCATCGAAGGAGAAATCCACGGCTTCAATATCCCCAGATGTGTAGATGATGCTGTGATCTGCGGCATCACATAGCTTCGCATAGAATCTGTTATCAGATGACTGGTACCAAAATTCAACATAGTAGCCATCGTCATAGTAACCGCTACCCCCACTTGAAGAATAATGTACTGCAAAGGTTTCACCAAAGGCTCTCAGGGAAATGGTGTCCCTTTTGTTATTTATGACACTATTGCCGCCATATGCCCAGACACCGATATTGTTGTTATTATCGCCTATGAAAATGGGCCTTGCCACTTCACAGCCATCCGGATGGCTCCTGTAGGTCAGGTGGAATTCGCCACAGACCTTCCAATCGACCAGGGCATCATTGTCCAGTGCTGCATTATGGATAGCAGCTTCTATATCCACCATTTCACCCTCATCAGGCGAGCTATCTGAGATACTGATATCTGGATCATCAATGTAAATGTCCACAACCTCGGTAGGTTCTGGCAGAGCTTCCACAGTTATCTGGACAACTGCCATGTCATTGGTATTGTCCATGTCAAGTGGATCAGAATCAGTTATCTCGGCGATCATCTCATGGTCTCCTGGAACTGCCGTCCAATCAAATAATACAATGGTATTACCATCTGCTGGTATCATGACATTTGTCTGTCTGCCTATCAGATTTGCCTCTGATATTGAATCTAAGTATATTGATACTGTGCATGTTGCATCCTGACCAGCCTTTGCAACGGGCTTCTCAGCATAGAAGGTGCGCCAGTTAGCCCCATCGTGTCCACAATACCAGGCCTTCATGGTGTCTCCCTCAAAAGTTATCTGGCCAAGGCCAACCTTATTGGACTCCAAGGGCAGAGAGCCCTCAAGAATTATGCCTGTCTTGGTCCATGTAAGCCCATCTGGAGAGTGGGCGTGAAGAATCCTAGAAGGTCCGGTATATGGATCATAGCCAGTATAATACATGTCATATCCATTGTCATTGGGTATTACCCTGGGATTGGAGACACCTGGATAATCATACGGCCCATCATTGTTCAGAACAACACCATCCTTGATCCAGGCATCAGATAACTGTGCTTTGTGGGCATGGCATACCCTTCCCTCATTGGGAGAACCCCATTCGATCCCTTGATACCACATGCGCCATTGACTTCCATCATAAAGAACATGAGAAGAGGCTGCTCCATCCGGATCTGCCGCACTTCCATAGTTCAGGTCAAGGCCCATCTTCTGCCATGACATGCCGCAATCATAGGATACTGCCTTGTGGATGTAGGCACGATAGCCGCTATTGTAGCCTATTCCTGTGTACCACATGTGATAGACTCCCAAGTCATCTATCATCACATATGGGTTCAGGACGCCGTTCTGCTCATAGGCATTGCCATAATCAAGAGCCAGACCTTGCCTGGTCCAGCTTATTCCATCTGGGCTTGTGGCCCTGAATATCCTCTGCCTGTACACAAGATTGTCATCTCCATCACCAGTATACCACATGACATAACTGCCATCATCCATCTTCAAGACACAGGGTGCAACTACATGGAGGTCCTCACCAGCTCCGCCTATATCTAGTATTACACCACTCTTTATCCATTGGCCTTCCTGGCTCTGGTCGCCGTGTATAATCGCCTCGATGGTAACTGTAGTTCCTTCATCGGGATTAGCATTTGAAAAGGAAATATCATTGTCATAAACTGCCAGGTCAACCTCTGCCGGTTCAACCGGGTCAGTGGCCTGCTGCCTTGTAGCCAGGAATATCCTGCGGTCTGCTCCATCATAGCCAGAGTAGTAAAGCATGTCGGTTCCGGTGTTGGTGTCCTTCAGGACATGTGGGGCAAAAATCATGGGTTCGTCAAGGGAGCCGGATGCTCCGATATCCAGTTCCAGGCCCTGCTGCTGCCAGGTTATCCCATCTGTGGAAAAAGCCTTGTATATTCTGCAGCTGCCGCTCTGTGAAGAGTCGTAAAGCATGGTATAGGTTCCATTGTCATTTTTCATCACGAAGGGGCACTGGAAATTGTCATAGCCTGGCACTACATCCATGACAACGCCATGCTTTGTCCATGAGTATCCGTCAGTGGAAGTCGCATACATAAAATATGTATCCGAATAATCGTCATATGTTTTGTAATACGCTTTGTAAAGGCCGTCATCCTTGAAAACACTGGCCTGTACGGCATATTGAGAATCCGGAGAGCCCGGGGCACCGATGTTGATGGCCACACCCTGGTACACCCAGTTGATGCCGTCATTTGAAGTGGCAAGGTAGGTTCTGGCCTTCCATGAATAATCCTGGCATGAGAACCACATCTTGTAGGTTCCGTCATCCTCCTTCAGGACGCTGGGTGCAACCGCGTAATTCACGCCTGTGGGTTTGGGCACCGCACAGCCCTGCTCGGTCCAGTTGTAGCCGTCAGGGGAGGTGGCGTAAAATATCTCACCGTTGGTGGCCCCGTAGAGGCCAGCGTACCACATCTTGTAGATCCCCTCATCAAACAACACAGAAGTATATTGAACACCAAGCGGGAAAGAAGAACCGTCCAAAACCACACCCTGCTTCACCCAATCGGTATCGGCAACCTGGGCCAATCCCATAGCCGCACCTCCGGAAGATGGAGTTACCAGAATAGCGAATGATACGATTATCATAAGGCATACAACAACAGAGGTCACGAGAGTATTTATCCGGCTCATTTCAATTTCTCCTTGTAAAGGTTATGGTTAAGTGCATAAATATATGTTTTTAGAAAAATAAAATAGACTTTTTCAAAAAATAAGTAGATAAATTCAAAAGAAAATTTAAAATAGTCTCTAGTATATATACCTTACCATGAAGGAACGAAGTGCGGCAATAATGAAGAATATATCGTCGGAAACCTGCAACAAGATACTGCAGTGTTTGAAGGAAGGACTGGACCATCCGGACGATATCTGTGCCAAATTGGGGGTTGTGAGGCAGACGGTGGATTGGCATCTGCTGCGGCTCAGTGCCCTGGGAATTGTAGAGAGAATTCCTATCTCATCCCTCAGCGGCCGGCCCAAGATAGTTTACAAGTTGTCCCCAGACGGCGAGAAACTGATAAATATCATAGATGATGCGGTGTATTCCCATTATTCCAAGGTCAAGAAAGAATATGACAAGGCCATCGATGAACTGGACAGGAAGCTGGCTACGGCAAAAATAAGCGAGGATGTCTACAAGGAAAATATTCGAAGATTGGAAAAGGATTTAAAAATACTGGAAGGAGCCGGAACTGCTTAATTATAAAATGTAAAATCTCTGGCGTTGTGGAGCCAGAGATTGATTAATCTATGTTTTTTGGTGGCCAGGGCAGTTACAATTGTATCTCGATGCCGAGCTTCTCTGTCAGTTCCTTGTACCTGTTCCTTATCGTGACCTCTGTCACGCCAGCTACGTCAGCAACTTCCCTCTGGGTCCTTCTCGCATTGCACAATATGGATGATACGTATATGGCTGCCGCGGCAACGCCAGTTGGTCCCCTACCGGATGTGAGTTCCTTTTCGGCTGCCTGCTTCAATATCTCCATAGCCTTCTGCTGGACATCACCGCCCAGTTTCAGCTCGCTGCAGAACCTTGAAATGTAATCCTCGGGTCTTGTCGGCATCAGCTTGAGCTTCAACTCCCTGGTCATGAACCTGTAGGTTCTGCCGATTTCCTTACGACCGACCCTGCTGGCTCCTGCGATTTCATCCAGCGTCCTCGGTACATTACACTGCCTGCACGCAGCGTATAATGATGCGGCCACAACACCCTCGATGCTCCGGCCTCTGATAAGATTCTTGTTGACTGCCTTCCTGTAAACCATGGCTGCTGTTTCCCTTACGTTCCTCGGGAGGCCCATTCCGGATGCCATCCTGTCCAGTTCGCTTAGCGCGAAGGCCAGATTCCTTTCGGTCGCATTGGAAACACGGATACGCCTCTGCCATTTCCTCAGCCTGTAAAGCTGGGCACGGTTCCTGGTCGGAATGCTCTTTCCGTAGGAGTCCTTGTTCTTCCAGCCGATCTCCGTGGACAAACCCTTGTCATGTATCGTGTATGTCATGGGCGCCCCGGTCCTGGCACGCTTTTCACCCTGTTCAGAGTCAAATGCTCTCCATTCCGGACCCTGGTCTATCAGCTGTTCATCTATTACAAGACCACAATCCTCGCAAACAAGCTCTCCACGGCTGTAATCCCTGACAAGGTGGCTTCCACTGCACTCGGGACACTCCACTATGTCATCAACGCTTTCTCTTTTTTTTGCCATGCTTACTACCCCTTTTTCTATCCCTGGATTCCAGCTCTTTGCTGGAAAACAACTCGCTGTTCATCAGCTGTATTTTCTCAGCGTCTGGAATCCCAGTTACCTTCACCAGAACGTATGGAGATTTTACCGGCCCGATAGTTCTGAGAACGTGGCCGATCTTCTTCTTTCTTCTGTCGAAGACCCAGGTGCCTGGCCGTTGGGCCGAGCTTGCCTGGAGAAGGAGTTCTCCCTTGTGATTCATATCGTGCACTATTCCCAGGGATTTCATCTCCAACCTCATGGTTTAAGTAATTTTGGGTGTTGCCCTAAGAACATCTCATATTTAAGTGTTTCGCAATTACTTATATGTTTTTCATGCTTTTCTACGAAAATCCTTTATATCAGCACATCAGCGGAAAGGTTATATACTGCGTTCTAGGCCTCGACCGAAGGGCTTTTATATCTCTGCAAGAGGTATTGAGGGCTCCCAACCCTAAAGAAAAGAACCGAATGGGTTCTTTCTGAGCAGTAATCGAGCATTTTCCAAATGAATGATTACTGCGGTGGGGAATCCCCTCTGCTAATATGTTGACAAACGCTAACAGAGTGGATATGAGCCCTTAATGAATTCAACCCAAGCTAATTCCAAAAGTAGACGAAGCTCTGTATCCACAAACCTTAAGGATGTGGAATTAGAGCTTAGGGATTATTCATTAAAAATCCTTTTCGATGAAGAAAGAGCGGTATGCGCGGTATGCGTGATATATGTCTGCCT
>JAGLSY010000284.1 GCA_023135545.1 Thermoplasmata archaeon
CCTGATGAAAAACCTCCCGGGATCATGAGAATTTGATAATCGGAAAGTCGGCGTACATCATCGGGTTCAGTGTCTTGCCCCAGCAGCTGTTTCAGATGGACAATTTCGGGTTTAGCTCCAAGTCTTTCAAAGGCCAGATAGGACTCCTGCTCGCAGTTTGTGCCCTCGATCCTCAGCACGCAGATCTTGATGTCCTCGATTCTCATAATCGCACCTTGTCAATGGGCAAGGCGACCTTGCATTTAGGGTTTTTGACGTTTCGTGCTGTCCACCGCTATCCACAGAAAATTCTCCAGGTGGCTGGCCAGGTATTCATTATCTGTGAACCCACAGTTCTCCAGGTCCGGGCTCGCGATAAGTGCGCTGGTGCTGTCAACTATGACATCGGTCGCTATGAGCCCATCTTTCCTCCTGACATCTACCCCCTTTGGAACCTTCTGCCCGTGGCCAGTAAGTATCGTGACCTGGACGCCGCGCTTCATTGCCGAGGCTGCCTTTTTCTCCAGTTTAAGTCTCAGCTCGGCCATGTTGGGAGTGGACATCATGAATGTTTCCGTTGCCTTATCTAGCATATGGCTTATCTTGTCCAGCACCCTATCTTTTCCGGTTATGGTGTAGATGAGCTGGGGCATGCCCTGCTCCTTGAGGATCTCCTTTATCATCTCCAGCTTGCCAAAGGTATTCTCCAGCCTGGAGATTATCTGGCCACCCACCTTCGCCGGGTCCTCGGGCCGGTACATCCTCGGTCTCCCATGGCCTGCATGGGCAAAACCTTTTTCTTCCAGGGTGTCGAGAATTTTGTAGGCCGATGTCCTGGGTATCTGGGCCGTGGTCGCAATTGTCTCGGCATCCGCCACCCCGTGGGCCACCAGCGCGATGTAGGCCCTCGCCTCGTAATCTGACAGACCCAGGAGGGCCAGGTCATCTGATATCTTTTCATATTCCTCCATCAGGCTTTCATTGCTCTGGCTTATTATATCCACAATGTCCATTTTTACACCCTTGTAGCGGCAACGGCTACAAAACATTTAAGTCTTTTCTTCATATACATAACTACGTGGTTAGATGATTATCAAGGACAGCACTTTAGAGAAGGGATTGCCAAAGAAGACTACGACACTGTGTCCGGAATGCAAGAAGATTATTGAAGCCGACATCTTCGAGAGGGGTGGCCAGGTCATAATCTCCAAGACCTGCGGGGAGCACGGCTACTTCGAGGATGTATACTGGTCAGATGTTGAAATGTATCACAAAGCCCAGACATGGGCCTATGACGGTATCGGGGTGGAAAACCCTGCCCTGCCAGTTAAAGACGGATGCCCATTTGACTGCGGCCTCTGCCCGGACCACACCAGCCACACTTCTCTCGCAAACCTGGACCTGACCAACCGGTGCAATCTCAAGTGCCCGATCTGCTTTGCCAACGCCAACGATGCCGGCTATGTATACGAGCCCACCTTCGAGGAAGTGGTTTCCATGATGGAGACCCTCCGTGCCGAGAGGCCAGTGCCCTGCGCGGCCATCCAGTTTGCCGGCGGGGAGCCGACAATATACCCGAAGTTTTTCGACGTGATAAAGAAGGCCAGTGAGCTGGGTTTCCCCCAGATACAGGTGGCGACCAACGGTCTCAAGATGGCCAATGACCCGGATTTCACACAGAAGATGATGGATGCTGGCATGCATACGATCTACCTTCAATTCGATGGTCTTCGCGAAGAGAATTACATTGCGGCCCGCGGCAAGCCGCTCCTGAAAGAAAAACTGGCGGCGATCGAGAGCTGCCGTAATACAAAGGGTGGCAACATGTCCATCGTTCTGGTCCCGACCATCATCAACGGGATCAACGACGACCAGGTGGGCGAGATAGTCAAGTTCGCCATAGAGAACCGCGACATTGTGCGCTCTGTCAACTTCCAGCCAGTCGCCTTCACCGGCAGGATAGACCAGGATGAGAGAATCAAGGGCAGATTCACCTTGCCGGACCTGGTGGACCGGATGGGTGCCCAGACCGGGATCACGAACAAGGATGACTGGTTCCCGGTTCCCGTGGTTACCCCGATATCCGAATTCATCTCTGTAATTTCCGGAGAACCCAAAGTGGCCTTCACGCCCCATCCCAACTGCGGACTGGCTACCTATCTTTTCATAGACAAGGAAGACAACGCCATTCCGATCACACGATTCATCAATGTGGAGGGGCTGATGCGCGAGCTTTTCGAATTGGCCAAGAGCAGCGAGGGAAAGAAAATAATGCTGCCAGTCAAAATGAAAGCCTTCGGAATCATCAAGAAGCACTTCATCGAGGAAAAGGCTCCGGAGGGCCTCAACGTGATCAAGTTCCTCAAGTTGATGGAGTCGGTCATGTCATCTGATGAGAAGGATTCGCTGGCCGAGTTTGCATGGGACATGATGATGATAGGCGGCATGCACTTCCAGGATGACTACAACTATGACATCGAGAGGGTGAAGAGATGTGTGATCCATTACGTCACTCCTGACAATCTTATAATTCCGTTTTGTGCGTACAACGGCGGCCCGACATACAGGACCGAAGTGGAGAAGAAGCATTCCATATCAATTGAGGAATGGAGAGCCAGACATGGAGGAGAGGGGTTATGATAGTCGTAGATGAAAGAAAGTGCCTGCACTGCGCCTCATGCGTAGGGGTGTGCCCGCACATGGCACTGACCATGATGGACATGCATGTGGAGTCAAATGA
>JAGLSY010000285.1 GCA_023135545.1 Thermoplasmata archaeon
TTACCGGGTGGTTCTACCAGGGGTGACTCCGGTACTGATTTCCTCATGTTTGATGATACAATAAGGGATAATTCCGCAGTTTCCACCACAACAGCAGATCAGATAACTCAAAGGACATTGATTGACCATGGCGATTATCATGTGGGGAGTGCCTCTGGCGGCATCCCGTTCGCCTTCATTCTCATTGGTTTATTGGTGATGATATTTACTATTAGATTCAGAATCAGGAGGTGGGCTCCATGAAAATAGATAATTTCAAAACAACATACCGCACAATAAGATATAATAGGCTAATGGCTGCATTTTTCTCGTTGACCATGGTCCTTTCCAGTTTTACCGCAGGCGTTGCTGGAATTACACCAATGGACAATGCTGAACTTATTCCACCTGTAGCAGAAACCCCTTCATCTGGCTTGAGCTTACTCGTACCATATGGTGGGGAAGTATGGAAAGGTGGGTATGTCCTTGAGATTGTATGGGACGTTCAAGATGGCATCGAGCTATCCCCTGATTCCATCAACATCTACTACTCAATTGATGGTGGTATGGAATGGACCATGATAGCTGAGAAGGAAAGCGACGATGCATCATTCAACTGGACACTGCCCTTCATTACTTCAGATAAATGTCTTGTCAAGGTTCAAGCAATGGATGCCGCCGGCAACGAACTCTCAGTAGTTAGCGATTCCGGGTTTATGATAGATTCCATATTGCCTTCTGTCAAGGTGCGATATCCGAATGGCGGAGATGTTTGGAAGGGTGGTATAGTAGAGGAGATCCAGTGGTCTGCCACCGATAACTATCTCGCATCTGCGGCAACCATCGATATATTTTATTCCATCAACGGCGGCCTTGATTGGGCTTTGATAAACGACAATGAACCCAATGACGGAAGTTATAGTTGGGCGGTCTCTCTTGAGACCAGTGAGGATTGCCAGATTAGGATAAATGCGACTGATGTAGCCGGAAATGTCAATTATGACTTGAGTGACGGTTTATTCACCATCGAATCTACCGCACCAACGGTTATTGTGACCAGCCCGAACGGAGGGGAGATGTGGCTGGACAACAGCGCATACGATATCACGTGGATGACATATGATAATTTCGATCTCAAGACCAATACTGTCACCATCTATTATTCCGTTGATTCGGGAAAGACCTGGCTCCTCATTGCCGAGAACGAGCCGAATGACGGCCAATACAATTGGAAAACAAGTGATATCAGAAATCAAAACTGTCTGGTGAAAGTCGAGGTGCTGGATGCCGCCGGAAACATCGGATATGATATGAGCGATGGCGAGTTCTGCGTTGGTGACCAGGAGTTTTTATTGAAATCCGAGTCACAGGATGAAATCAATTACACTCCTCATGCACCGATCAGAATCGACAGCAATGCAGATTTTGACGCGGCTCATGGAGTGAGTGGTGGAAACGGAATCGAGGCCGACCCCTGGATAATCGAGAATTGGGAGATCGATGGAGCCAATTTTGGATATTGTCTCTACATAGGAAATACAACAGATTATTTCATTGTCAGGAACCTCATTCTGAACAATGCGAGTGGAGTGGGCAGTTATCCCTTCTACTCGGACAGCGGTCTGATACTCTACAATGTTATCAATGGCAAGGTTGAAAGCAATACCCTGATTAACAATGAATACGGCATGATCCTAACGAATTCCAATTCCAATCATCTGCTGGATAACATTGTACTGTCCAATACGAACACCGGAATCTACCTGGACACATCTGACAACAATAACATAGAGAACAACAATTGCTCTGACAGCATCAATGATGATGGGATAACACTCTATTCCTCAGATGATAATGACATCATTGACAATCAATGTTACGCTAACAAGTATTATGGAGTTAATTTGACCTCATCCCAGGGCAATTTCATCGAGAACAATTCATGCATACTCAATATAGTCAGCGGCATATATCTATTTGATTCGGACATGAACATCATCCAGAGCAACAACTGCTCCAAGAGTGTGACTTATCATGGTATTTGTATAGATGGAAATGGGGCCGTTAACAGTGACCAGAACACTATTCAGGATAATCACTGCTACAATAACAATCAGCATGGGATAG